>JBLIIJ010000032.1:0-37554 GCA_047635055.1 Cyclobacteriaceae bacterium
GCTATTTTCAACTTTGTCAATCGAGTGAATTTGTAGTAGGTAATCAGTAGATGATGAATGTTTAATTAAAGTCTGTCTATAATGTCCACACTTTGGCGTCATCTTCATCGAAAAAATGCTCTGCTTTGGCAGACCGATTGCCACAAGGCAACTCCGCTTTTATCTCTCTCATGCCTTGATTGTGAAAATTCTAGATTAGGCTCTGACTTTATGGACAAGCTCTAATTAGGTCTTTTGCTTTTTCTGCTTGGCTGCTGGAAATAAAATATTATTTAAAATCAATCTATATCCAGCAGAGTTTGGATGCAATTTTAAATCTGTGGGCTGCTCATTGACAAAATGCTGATAATCTTCAGGGTCGTGTCCGCCGTAGAGCGTAAAAAATCCTTTTCCCAAGACACCATGAATATATCTTGCTTCATCTATTGATCTATTTTCACCCATAATTACGATTTCGGGTTTTATCAACTGCTTTTTAAAAGCGGTCGTTTGCCCCATGAATGCAGGGATAATCTGAGTATGATTCTGTGTCAACATGGTGGGAATTGGATCCCATTTAGCTGAAAATTCAAACAAAGTGAAGAAGTCATTTTTTTGTGTCAGTCCGCGTTCTTGCATTTGATTATCAATATTGGAGTATTCATATTCATATGGGTTTCTTACTAAGTTGAAATTTTGAAAAGCCAATGTTTTAGAATAATCAAGTTTGCCTTGAGCAGCCGGGTCGGCAGGGTCTCCATCGTACATTGATTCGCAAATATCTACACCTTCTGCAGCCAATGCTATATCGTAAGTATCCGTCGCGGAGCACATAGCGAATAGAAATCCACCACTTGCTACATAAGATTTTATTTTTTTAGCGATGGCCAGTTTGAGGTGGGATACTTTAGAAAAGCCATGCTTTTGCGCAGATTCTTCGTATTCTTTTTGCTGCTGCTGATACCATGGGAAATGTTTATAGTTCTGGTAAAACTTTCCATATTGGCCGGTGAAATCCTCATGATGAAGATGCAGCCAATCAAACTTTGGGAGCTCGTTATACATGACATCATCATCAAAAATTACATCATATGGAATTTCCGCATAGGTTAACACGAGCGTGACCGCATCATCCCATGGTTGTTTGCTTTTTGGCGAGTAAACCGCGATTTTCGGGTATTTTTCCAATTTCATAACATCCATATTGGAAGCAGGACTACCTATTAAATTAAGTATCTGATTGGCTTGAGCATCAGAGATTACTTCATAAGTAATCCCTCTAATAACACTTTCATTTTCGAATTTTTGAAGATATTTCACCATAAAAGCGCCACCTCGATAATTCAGTAGCCAATCGACGGGAACTTCTTTTTCCAGCATCCAATAGGTTAGTCCATAGGCCTTTAGATGGTCTTTTTGATTTTCATCCATAGGTATTAGCAGATGGGCTGCTTGAATGGATAAACTGAACGTATACAATAATGCAATAAATAAGACTCTCACTTTCCAACTCATAATACTTCTCAACGTTACGCTGTTTTGAGGGTTATCAATTAACTTCACCTCAGGCATAAAGGTAAAAATGAATTTAAGAGAAAACGTTAAAGAAGGATTAAAATCAATTGCAGCAAATAAATTAAGAACAATTCTTACTGCAGCAATTATCGCTATTGGGATAACCTCTCTAGTTGGTATCCTCACAGCAATTGAAGGAATCCAGGCCTCAATCAATGATAGTTTTTCAAATTTGGGCGCGAATACATTTGATGTAGAAAGTAAAAGGACTGATCGAGGTTCTCGCGATGGTAAAGACGCGAAAGTCTTCCCACCTTTGAAATATGATGATTTAATGCGTTTTAAGGAAGCGTTCGATGGTCCTGGTGTCGTAAGTGTCAATGCTGCGGTAACGTTTAATGCAGAAATTAAAAATGGGAGTAAAGTCACTAATCCAAATTGTCGCGTTCAAGGAGGAGATTACAATTATTTATTAGTGGATGGATATGATATTATTGATGGTAGAGCTTTTTCCCAGTCAGAAGCAAATAATGGTTCTTTAGTTGTAATTATTGGTGCTGATATTAGAAAAGCATTGTTCGATAAAAATGAAAATCCGATCAATAAAAAAATAACATTTCTCGGTACAAAATTTAAAGTTATTGGACTTTTGGGTACTCAAGGAGGTTCTAGTGGGAATAATAGTGTCGATCGTATGTGTCTTGTTCCGACCTTAACAGCCAGAAAAATTGCCGCAGGTAAGGCCTTGAATTATGAGGCCACCGTCGCTATAAATGATCCAACAAAAATCGATCAAGGAGTAGGTATTGCCACAGGTTTAATGAGAGCTATAAGACGTGATCCGGTTAAAGAAGAAGACTCATTTAGTATACAAGTAAATAAGTCATTGGCTGAGAGGTTAGGAGAAATTACCGGTTACTTGCGAATTGGTGGTTTTACTATTGGTTTTATCACCTTGCTAGGTGCAAGTATAGGGTTGATGAATATTATGTTGGTATCTGTTACAGAAAGAACACGGGAAATTGGGGTAAGAAAGGCTTTAGGTGCGACTCCAGCGAAAATCAAGCAGCAGTTTTTGATTGAAGCCGTTGTTATTTGTCAAATGGGCGGTTTAGGAGGTATTGTTCTTGGTATTATCATTGGTAACCTCACGTCTGTGTTAATTAGTGACGGAGGCTTTATAATTCCTTGGTTTTGGATATTTTTTGGAGTGATGGTTGGCATGTTTGTAGGGTTGCTTTCCGGCTATTTGCCCGCTAGAAAAGCGGCAAAATTAGATCCAATTGATGCATTAAGGTTTGAATAACGTGGGCACAATAAAATTTCTTTACTGATTTTCAATAGTCAACTTTCTCAATAAGTACTTTTTCCTTTATTATAATTCAAAACTGTCTGATTATGCCTGACCTTCTGAGCGATCTTCTATTAATGATTCGTGATGTTCCAGATTTCCCCAAAAAAGGAATTGTTTTTAAAGACATTACCCCAATTTTAGGTAATCCAGTATTATCAAAAAGAGTAAGCGACGCATTTTATGAATCTTGGAAAGATCAAAAACTTGATGGAGTAGCAGGAATTGAGTCTAGAGGATTTATTTTCGGTATGCAGCTTGCTCAGCAGTTGGGTCTACCTTTTATCCCAATTCGCAAAAAAGGAAAACTGCCATATCACACCATAAGCCAGAAGTATAATCTGGAATATGGCACCTCAGAGTTGGAGGTACATACTGATGCTATAAAGGAAGGCCAAAGAATCTTGATACATGATGATTTGTTAGCCACAGGAGGAACTGCGAATGCTGCGGCTTCACTGATAAGCAAACTCAAAGGTGAGGTGGCAGGATACAGCTTTCTTGTAGAGTTGTCATTTTTAGCAGGGGCAGCAGATTTGAAAAATAAAAATATCCACTCTCTGGTGAAGTATTAGTTACAATGCTCAACCTTAAATATCAGGTCGCATATTTCCTTGTCCTCATTCCCTTAGGTTGTAAGGAAAATCCGACTGAGGTTAAAAGCGATAAATCCGTAAACGCTCTTAGAGGGGAATTTTGTAATTAAAACTATCCTTAAAGAAGGGAGCATCATGGAAAGATGGAATGATTTCAAAATTGATACTATCATGTCTTGTAATTCGGAAACTATTGCCGAAGACGCTATTTCAAAAATAATGTGCCCTTGAAAGGATTTTTTTGGCTAGGTGAGGTAATGTCAACACTTGGGTTCGTAATGAAAGGATTGATTTTTAGGTCAATATAAGTGCAAATGCTATGACTTTGAACACAATAACGTTACCGTAACCATATCCTTGGGACACTACCTTTTATGATTTTGTAGATCCCGTTCATGATACGAGTATTAATTGTTCGCTTGGCATTTTAGGTAATTTTCAGCTTGAATTAAGGAACTAACTTAATTTTCAAGAATTATAAACTCCTTTGCTCGATCCAAAGCATCAAATCGTATTGACAATCGGAGTTGCTTCTCCACATTAGCACAACTATCATCTCCCGTAAGATTGTAATGGAAAAATTTTTGATTTCTGTTGTACAACTCGTTTTCTGCGGGTTGACCTAATAGTTGTTTGATTATTGCTTGACCGGAGGTCAAAAGAAGGGTGTCATTTGCGACAATTATTTCAGCAAGAGAGACTAAACTATCATCGCAATTTTGGATTCCTTTCAACCATTTTTCCTGATCAAATTGGGGTATATCTGTTGTGACATAACAGCTTGATAATACCAACGTAGTTAATAAAAGAATATAATATTTAGTCATTAATTGCTATGAGGTAGTTTGCCCCAGGTTTTAATCCAGAAAATGTAGAGGATACTAATTGTTGTTAAGAAAATGGCGATGTAATTAATGGGTGATATTATTTGAAAGTAGATGATACCCGTAATAAAAGCCAAGGCCCTCGGAAGCTCTGCCCAAAGGTACGCGCGTTTATCTTCTAACAGCAGACCTAGTTGAGCCACAGACCAAATGAGAAACCCTGAGATATATAGTTTGTTTAAAAGCTCGAATTCATTTATTTGAAAGAGAAAATAAGTGGTCACACCAAGCAAAATCGCGAATTGGCTCAACACGTAATAAGCAAGCTGTGGCGTAGGATGGAGGTTAAATTTGCTGTAGTTTTTATGGTCAATTTCGGGTGCAGATTGATACCCACCTAGTTCTTGCGGTCTCCAGCCGGGCTTATATGCAAGAACTTTTATTTTATTGCTCCAACCTGGTGTATGATAAACCTGATTGAACATCGTGAAATATGGTTGAAAATTTACCCAAACAGGGTTCCAAGATTGCGAAGGAATAGTTATTCCATAGGTTGGCTTTTCTTCTTCTTTCTGGAAAGTACCAAAAAGACGGTCCCAAAGCATCAATACGCCAGCATGATTCTTGTCGATGTATTTTGGGTTTCTCCCGTGATGTACACGATGGTGCGACGGGGTATTGAAAATCCATTCTATTGGTCGAGGAAGTTTTTTTACAGTTTCAGTATGAATCCAAAACTGGTATATCAGGTTTAAAGCCTTAACGAAAACAAACGAAAGCGTATCGAAACCAATCAATGCTAAGGGTATATAAAACCATAAAGTCCAAATGTCCAAAGAGCTCTGTCGTAGTGCAACTGAGAAGTTGTAGTCTTCACTTTGGTGATGAACTACATGCCCACCATTCCATAAAAAATTCACTTCATGACTGGACCTATGCGCCCAATAATAGCAGAAATCTACGCCAACAAAAAGAAGTATGAAACTCCACCAGTTTTCCTGAATATTAAAAAAAGAATAATGCTCGTAAAAATACTGATAAACGCCAATGGCTAAAATTTTGGTAAAAGCACCAGCTATTTGTGAAGTAATTCCACAACTTATATTCGTGATCGCATCATTTGCTCGGTATATTTTTTTCTTTGTAAATAGCTGAATAATCCATTCGATAACAATCAATGAAAAATATAAAGGAATCGATAGGATGACGGGGTTAATATCCATGCTTCAAAAATAGAACGTCTACTTAGATTGTTCTAATTTATTTCGATCAAACTATATTTAAATTATGCTTATTAGGTATCGTTTTTAATAACCAGCACTTAGTTAAGCTCTAAGATTCGAATATTATCATCAATTTGATCAATATATTTATCAAAGGATTTTTTATTCATCCATTTGGTAAGGAAATGTCCTACCGGAGTAAGAATCACAATTATTAATACCAAGGTAATCCATTGAACTTTATCCTCTAATAAAGGCGTATTCTCGTTTTGCAGTTTCAAGCCAACGAAAAAGCCGGCCGGCCCAGAGATAGGATAGAGGATTAGCCCAATGATTTCCTCGTATTTAATTATTTGTGCAATTTTCTTTCGATAATTCTTTAGGCCTTTTAAGAGGTTTTCGCTCATATCAAGACTGTCACTCAAGCTTCGGTATTCTTGAAATAGCAAAACAGAACCGATGGTATATCCAATAATAATGAAGACAAGTAAGACTTGTGATATAAAAGGACTGGCAAATGGTAGATATATGGCAAAAAGCATAACGATAAATACGCACATGAAGAGCTTGATAAACACTTGCTTTTTTATTTTTTGAATTGGTCCTTTTGACTTGTTTCTTATAGCATCCTGAAGCTCTAGTTCAGTAGTCGCACTGAAATTATCTTTTGACTCTTTAAGGTTATTCCAAGCTGTTTTTAACTCATCCATTGATATGCGCTCTTAATTTCTTTGTCAATAATTCTTTTATCCTATGAAGTTTGACAGCAATATGGTTTTTCTTCAAGCCAAGTATTTCTGCTATTTCCTCATTATTGTAATCTTCGAGATGGAGCGTGATAATTGTTTTATCTACATCATTCAACATTTTTATAGCCGTCAGCAGCATTTCTGATTTCTCACCTTTGTCATTACTCTCTTGAGGAGAATCAAAATCATTGATGGTGGAGGTGTCAATTCTTTTTTTTCTTTTAAAGGTGAGTATGGTGTTTAGGGACACACGATATAGCCATGTTGAAAACTGGGAATTACCTTTAAACGAGCGTATCGATTTCCACGCCTGAAGATGTATTTCCTGCTTTAGATCCCTTTTGTTTTCAGGATCGTCTACATACAAATAAATAATCTTCTGGATAATTCCAGTATGCTTTTGAATAAGTCGGATAAATTCAGGTTCCTCCAATTTGGAAAGATTTTGTTCTCTACTTTTGTGGTAAGTATCTTAATCAAATAGAAAATTACAAACAAGTCGAAATAAATGTTGAGAGTATTAAACTTGGTTAAAGTTGTTTCCGCGTTCATCTTTCTGGGAATTTTGCTTTTGGTCTATGCCTATTTACCAGTGATGGTAGAGATTACGCCCGATCAAAGTCTACCTAAAGTGCAAAAAGAGGATTGGTTTTATTATGCGATTGCGATTTTTCTAATGGTGAATTTATTTCTATTCATTATTCAGAAAATGACAGAACCGTTGATTGAACGAGAGGATATCAAAGCAATGCTAAGGGGGTTTGCCTTTGTAATAAACTTTTATATGACATGTTTGATAGGGTTTGTTGGTGTGATTAATAATACCACTAGTGTAAGTTTGTCGAGCTATGCATATCTGAACTTTATTGGACCAGTTTTTATAGTGGGTTGGATAGTGGGTCTGATAGTTGTAATTAATTCCAAAGCTAAAACAGTCTGAATGCCAAATATTTAGACTTTTCATCTTCAATTGATTAACGAATCATTGTTGAAAAGTTTCCTCTTACAGGAATTTAAATTTTATCTAAATTCCCTTTCCAGACACAAATTTTAAAGATTTTATTGAAACATGGCCGAAGTACAATATACCGAAGACAGTATAAAATCCCTTGATTGGAAAGAGCATATCAGGCTTAGGCCAGGTATGTATATTGGAAAACTAGGTGATGGTTCTGCTCAAGATGATGGTATTTATGTTCTTGTAAAAGAGATCATTGACAATAGTATTGATGAGCACATGATGGGGCATGGTAAAATCATTCATGTGAAAGTGAGCGATCATCGTGTGGAAGTTCGTGACTTTGGCAGAGGTATTCCTTTAGGTAAGGTGGTTGATTGTGTTTCAAAAATAAATACTGGAGGTAAATACGACTCTGGAGCATTTCAAAAATCCGTTGGTTTAAATGGAGTAGGTACTAAGGCCGTAAATGCATTAAGTTCCTATTTTAAGGTACAGTCTTATAGAGAAGGACAGACCAAGATTGCTGAGTTTGAGCGTGGAGAAATTAGAAGTGATGCAAAAATCACGACATCATCCGATCGAAATGGAACATTATTTATTTTTGAACCCGATAATACAGTGTTCAAGAATTATCATTTTATTCCAGAGTATCTAAATAATCTTCTTTGGAATTATGCCTTTCTCAATGCGGGCTTGACGATAAACTTTAACGGTCAGAAATATCATTCAGCAAATGGTTTGCTTGATTTACTCAAAAGAAAATCAGATGAAGAAGCTTTAAGATACCCCATCATACATTTGAAAGGAGAAGATATTGAAGTAGCCTTAACACATGCGAATCAATATGGGGAAGAATATTATTCTTTTGTTAATGGTCAATATACAACTCAAGGAGGGACGCATCTAGCCGCCTTTAGAGAAGCTTTAGTGAAGGTGATTAGAGATTTTTACAAAAAAGATTACGATGCGTCTGATATTCGAGCATCTGTCGTTGCTGCCGTTGCGGTAAGAGTTCAAGAGCCTGTATTTGAAAGTCAAACTAAAACTAAACTTGGTTCTCAGAACGTAGCGCCTGATGGGCCATCTATGCGAACATTTATTGTTGATTTTCTGAGAAGAGAATTAGATAATTATTTACACAGGAATTCCGATGTTGCAGAGGCGCTTCTAAAGAGGATTGTTCAATCAGAGCGAGAAAGAAAAGAAATAGCGGGAATTAAAAAGCTCGCAAACGAGCGAGCTAAAAAAGCCAATCTGCACAATAAAAAACTCAGGGATTGCAGAGTTCATTACAACGATAAAAAGGCCAGCGAAGAGCGGAAAGAGCAGTCTATGATTTTTATAACCGAAGGGGACTCAGCCAGCGGTTCGATTACTAAATCTAGAGATGTACAGACCCAAGCTGTGTTTAGCTTACGAGGCAAACCGTTCAACTGCTATGGCCAAACCAAGAAAGTGGTTTATGAAAATGAAGAATTTAATCTACTTCAGCATGCCTTAAACATTGAGGATGGACTTGAAGCTTTAAGATATAGAAAAGTCGTGATTGCAACAGATGCGGATGTTGATGGAATGCACATTCGACTTCTTTTATTGACCTATTTTCTTCAATTTTTCCCAGAATTAGTAAGAAATAATCATGTCTATATTTTAGATACACCACTTTTCAGGGTGAGAAATAAGAAAGAAACGATCTATTGTTATAGCGAGCAAGAAAAGCAGGCAGCAATGGTCAAGCTTGGCGCGAAAGCAGAAATTACCAGATTTAAAGGATTAGGTGAAATTTCTCCTAAAGAATTCGGTGGATTTATAG
This sequence comes from Cyclobacteriaceae bacterium, assembly GCA_047635055.1. Lineage (GTDB taxonomy): Bacteria > Bacteroidota > Bacteroidia > Cytophagales > Cyclobacteriaceae > JAVJRN01. Next base: position 9,012 of record JBLIIJ010000032.1, read on the forward strand.
GAGAAGATATAAGGCTAGAACCAGTCATCCTTCAAAAAGACACAAAGATTAAAGATTTGCTAAGATTTTATATGGGTAAAAACACTCCGGACAGACAAGAGTTTATAATAGATAAATTACGCGTCGAAAAAGATTTAATCAAAAAAGAAGAAATAGCAACAGCATAAAAAATGACAACATGAAAATGATCTTAAGAAAAACCCCAATTTTTGCCTTGTTAATAAGTTTACTATTCTTCATCAGCTGTGATGATGATACTGATTCTCTTACTCCTGAAACAGAAGTAGAAGAGGAGATAGAAGAGGAGGAAATGGAATCAGTTCCTATCGTCCTGATTGAATCGACACAATTGATCATCAAATCCTCTGGAGATCTACAAACATTTCTAAAGCAATCTGGATTAGCTATTGATACGGAAAAGTTGATATACAATGTTTCAGTTTGGCGTGTTACTTACAAAACTGTCTATAAAGGGGACACGATCACTGCGTCAACCATGGTTTTCACGCCGGAGACTACAGATGAGGTTTCAACAATTAGTTTTCAGCATGGGACTATCGCTGACAATGCCTCTGCTCCAACAGAAGCGGGTATTAACGACGGATCAATCATCCTTTATTCCGCCATCGCGAGTGGAGGATTCGTCACTGTCGTGCCTGATTTTGTTGGGTTTGGAGCGTCGGTTGAATTTGTACATCCATACTACCATGAATATTATACAGCGACATCCATAGTAAACGCGATATATGCCTCTAAGCAGCTCGTTGAAAGTCATGCACTCAACATTGATAATGATCTTTACTTGGCTGGTTATTCTCAAGGAGGCTATGCCACTATGGCCGCACATAAATATTTTGAAGAAGAAGGAATGGATTTTTATGATTTAAAAGCTTCATTTCCATCATCTGGTGGTTATGATGTTTCAGGAATGAGTAATTATTTTCTAGGGCAAGAAACCTATCACCAACCTTTTTTCTTGGGTTTTGTAGCCATGTCATATAAAACGAGCTACGATTTCGCCGAAACAATGGGTCACTTCTTTAACGAACCTTATGCAACGGAGATTCCAGAAATGTTTTTTGGTTCATTTAGTGGAGACCAGATCAATGAGCGGTTAACCACCAATATTTCTGATTTCTTGACTGAAGGCTTTTTAAATAGCTCAGCTGGAGATGCTGATTATGCATTTATATATGACTTATTTGAAGATAATAGTCTTTTGGACTGGACACCAACAATAAGAATGTACATGTATCATGGAGATGCTGACATCACCGTACCATACCAGAATTCGGTTGATTCTTATGCTAAACTTTTAGGTAATGGAGCATCTGAAAGTATTGTAACTTTTGAGACTTTTTCTGGTGCAACACACGGCACAGGAGTAGGTCCGTATATCGAAAGCTTTATTCCTGAAATATTGAATTTAGAAAAGAGATGATGAATTTAAAAGATAGTTTACTCATTGTCATTGGTGTTTTGGTCTTATTCCTTAGTGGCTGTTCTAGTGACGATGATTTAATTCCCGTCAAGGTGGAAAGTACTACACCCTACGACAGTACTTACCTTTCCTCTGTCAACTTTTCAATTAGATCCGCTGTTGAATTAGGGAATCTTATTTCAATCGCAGGGATAGATGTTGATGTTTCTAAAATGCTGTATGACGTTTCGCTATATAGGATTAATTATACTACTACCTACCAAGGAAGTGAAATAATAGCTTCTGGGTTGGTTATTTTGCCGATTAGCGACGACTCCTTGAGTGTTGGAGTAATGAGCTTCCAGCACGGGACAATTTTTTCTCAGGCGGAAGCTCCAACAAATACGCCTCTTAGCGATCCTTATTTGATATTGTATGCAGCAGCTGCTACGACAGGTGTGGTCATGGTCGTTCCAGATTATATTGGTTATGGTGCTTCAGAGGATATCACTCACCCATATTTCATTGCGGAACCGACGAGTACCGCAGTTTTAGACAATATCAAGGCGGGAAGAGAGTTTGCTGAACTAAATGGGCTCAAATTTAATGGTGAGCTTTTTTTAGCGGGATATTCTCAAGGAGGATTCGCAACAATGGCCACTCACATGGCCATCGAGGCTCAAGATGGATTTCTCGATTACAACCTCAATACTTCTTATCCAGCTGCAGGAAGTTATATTGTTGATAATTCAGTGTCTATTTCAGCGGAAGATGTCTTTCCACCTCATTTTACAACTTTGAGGATATATTCTTACCTAGCACATTACGATTTGGGCTTGGTGATTGCAGACTTTATTCAAGAACCCTATGCGGGGAAAATTCCAACTTTACTAGATGGATCGCTAACCTCCGCGGAGATTTTACCTTCTTTGAATTATAACGCAGGGGAATATTTTACCAGCGAATTTTTACTTGAGGATTCAAAATTCGATGGTTATCTCGAGGCACAAATGAGTAATGATGTCAGTAATTGGGTTCCTAAGGCTAGAATGATCATGTATCATAGCAATGAAGACAATACAGTCTCTGTAAATGCGAGTAAGACCGCATATGACAAATTTAAAAATGCAGGGGCTACTGAGATCACTTTAATCACTGGAGACGATGGTGATCATTTGGTAGCGGTTATTCCTTTTGTCGAAGTATTGTTTAATGATTTAGTTGATAGGTTATGAGATTGCTTTTTACTTGCCTGTTTCTAGGATGGAATATTTGCGTTTTTGGTCAGTTTAAAAAAACAGAACCTCTAGTTCATACTTATTCCATTGTAGCTTATGATCCTGAAACTGGAGATATGGGTGTGGCTGTTCAGTCCCATTGGTTTTCTGTTGGAACAGTGGTTACTTGGGCAGAAGCTGGTGTAGGAGCCATAGCCACTCAGTCATTTTCTAATCCGGCTTTTGGACCTCAAGGGTTACAGTTGCTTAAAACCGGTTTGGATGCAAAAGAGGTACTTGATGTTTTGATCAAAAGTGATGAAGGACGAGATTTCAGACAGCTGGGAATCGTCGATGCAACAGGTAAGGCGGCTTCCCATACAGGAGCGAAAAACATTGAATTTGCAGGGAGCATTGTAGAGGAGAACTTTGCTGTTCAAGCCAACCTCATGGTTAATGATAAAGTGTGGCCGGCGATGGCTGAAGCTTATAAAAACGCGAAGGGCCCGCTAGCCGAGCGTTTGATTATAGCATTAGAAGCAGCTGAAAAAGCAGGTGGAGATGCCAGAGGAAGGCAGTCTGCAGCAGTACTTGTCGTTTCAGGACAACCTACTGGCAAAAGTTGGATTGATACGAAAGTTGATATTCGAGTGGACGATGCTGAAGAACCTCTATTAGAGATTAGAAGACTCTGGACTGTACATCAAGCATATGAATTTATGAATCAAGGAGACTTGGCAGTGGAAGCGGGTGATTTTGAATTAGCCTCCAATCTCTATAAAAATGCTGAAGCCATGTTTCCAGATAATCTAGAGATGCAATATTGGCATGCTATTAATCTTGTGAACACAGGAAAATTAGAGGAGGCACTGCCGATGTTTAAGAATATTTTTTCAAAAGACAAAAACTGGAAGGATTTAACGCCACGTTTAATAAAAAATGAGGTTTTGGTAGCCGATGACAAAACCTTGAAAAAAATAATGAAACAGTAAATAATCCACTGTTTAAATATAAACCTAAAATCAAAAGTCTGAATTTTTAGATGTCTGACGAAAACTCAATTGAAGATGATGGCCTAGGCCCAAATGATAGCTTGCAAGAAGCCTTGCCTGTATCGGGAATGTACGAAAACTGGTTTTTGGATTACGCTTCATACGTAATCCTTGAGCGAGCAGTACCCGCGATAGAGGATGGAATGAAGCCGGTTCAAAGAAGGATTCTTCATGCCATGAAGGAAATGGATGATGGTCGTTACAACAAAGTCGCGAATATCATAGGGAGTACTATGCAATATCATCCGCACGGTGATGCTTCCATTGGAGACGCTATTGTTTCTCTTGGGCAAAAGGATCTTCTTATTGATATGCAAGGAAATTGGGGTGATGCGCGAACGGGAGATGGTGCCGCAGCTCCAAGGTACATAGAGGCACGTTTGTCAAAATTTGCTCTAGAAATAATATTTAATGCTCAAACGACCGGATGGCAACTATCCTATGACGGTCGAAAAAAAGAGCCAGTTACTTTTCCAGTTAAATTTCCATTACTTGTAGCCCAGGGAGTTGAGGGAATTGCTGTTGGTTTATCGACCAAATTACTACCCCATAATTTTGTTGAAATATTACAAGGAGCTATTAATATCCTCAAAGGAAAGAAGGTCGTATTATTTCCCGATTTTCTAACAGGAGGGAAGATTGATATAAGTGATTATAACGATGGTCGTAGAGGTGGAAAGGTTCGCGTTAGAGCCGTTATTGAGGAGACAGATTCGAAAACGCTTACAATCAAAGATATTCCTTACGCGACAACCACTAGCTCCATTATCGACTCCATTATAAAAGCAAATGATAAAGGAAAGATAAAAATCAAGCACGTTGTAGACAATACAGCCGCAGATATTGAAATACAAATTACATTAAGTCCTGGAGTATCGCCCGATATAACAATAGATGCGCTTTATGCATTTACAGACTGTGAAGTGTCTATATCTCCAAATGCCTGTGTGATATATGATGATAAACCACAATTTCTAGGCATTTCGGATCTCTTAAATCATTCGGTAGAACAGACGGTCTTTTTGCTCACTCAAGAGCTAGAGATCAGGAAAAATGAATTGATGGAAAAAATTCTTTTTTCATCATTAGAGCAAATTTTCATTGAAAACCGAATCTATCGAGACATAGAAGAATGTGAGACTTGGGAAGCAGTATTAGAAACGATAGATATAGGTTTGGAGCCTTTTAAACCGGAATTGTATAGAGAGATAACCAGAGATGATATCATTAGGTTAACCGAAATAAAAATCAAGAGAATTTCAAAATTCGATACTTTCAAGGCTGATGAGTTAATGAACAGGCTTAAAGAAGAGCTTGCCGAAACGGAACATCACCTTGCCAATATTACTGAATACACCATTGCCTATTATAGAAATTTATTAGATAAGTATGGTAAAGGGCGTGAAAGAAAAACAGAAATAGCCAGTTTTGATACGATTAAAGCAACGGTCGTTGCGGCTAATAATGCCAAGCTATACGTCGATCGTGAAAACGGATTTATTGGTTATGGCTTAAAAAAGAATGAATTCGTTTCTGATTGTTCAGATATTGATGATATCGTAATTTTCAGAAAAGATGGAATATATGAGGTAACAAGGATTCAGGACAAAGTCTTCGTCGGCAAGAATATAATATACGTGGGCGTTTTCAAAAAAGGAGATGAGCGTATGGTCTACAATCTTATTTACTTAGATGGTAAGACAGGACGAACGATGGCAAAGAGATTTCAGGTTTTGTCTGTCACCCGTGATAGAGAATATGAAATGACCAAAGGGGGTAAAGGCTCGAAAATCATGCATTTCAGCGCTAATCCTAATGGAGAAGCTGAGATGGTCACAGTCTACCTTACACCAGCATCTACGGCACGAAAAAAAGTCTTTGACTTTGGTTTTCAAGAAATAGAAATAAAAGGACGCAGCGCCGGAGGAAATATTCTCACTAAATATCCTGTAAAAAAAATTCAGTTTAAATCTGCTGGTGTTTCTACTCTGGGCGGATTGGACATTTGGTACGATGAAATAGTTGGGCGACTGAATCGTGATCATCGAGGACTTCTTCTTGGTAATTTTCAAGCCGAAGAAAAGGTACTTGTTTTGTATAAAGAAGGCTCCTATGAATTGACGTCATTTGAGCTGACCAATAGGTATGAGCCAAAAGAAATATTATCGCTAAGTAAGTTTAAGGAAAATGTCTCTGTAAATGTTGTGTACCAAGATGGAGAATCGAAGCATTTTTATGTTAAGAGATTCCTTATCGAAACATCCTCTCCAAATAAACGATTTGTTTTTATCGCAGAAGCCAAAAGTTCGAAGCTTTTATTTGCGGATCAATCAAAGCATGGCAAAGTAATAACTACATACAAAGAAGGTAAGAAGAATGAGAGTGAAGAGCTCGATCTTATTGAGCTCATAGATGTTAAAGGGTGGAAAGCACATGGCAATAGATTTGTTCATCAATCTGTCGTTAGAATCGAAAAAGTAAAGGTTCCGGAATCTGAGAAAGAAGAAGAAGCTCCGAGGGTGAATCCTGAAAAATTAAAAAACACAATAGAAGACGAAATAGAAGAAGACGAAAATCAATTGGGCTTGTTTGGAGAAACCAATGAAGATTAAGCTTCGCTGATCAAGGCTAATGAAATTTCTTAAAAAAGTTCTTAAGGTCGGTTTCATCGCTATTTTACCAGTTATTTTGGTATTAATGGTGAATTTCTGGGTAATCGTATCTACGGCGGGTCAGATATATAGCCGAGCAGATATAATACCTTATTCGGAAGTAGGCTTAATTTTGGGTACCAGTAAAAGCACGACATCAGGAACCGCAAATAGCTATTTCTATGAACGGATAGAGGCTGCTGTGTCTTTATACAACTCAGGGAAATTAAAATATATCATTGTTAGTGGGGACAATAGAACGGTATACTACAATGAGCCGATGGATATGCTCAATGCTTTAATAGATAAAGGCGTACCCAAGGAGGATGTTATAATGGATTTTGCTGGTTTGAGTACTTTCGAATCAGTGAAGCGTGCTAAGGAGGTTTTTGGTAAAAATGATATTACGATTATCACGCAAGACTTCCATTGCTATAGGGCGCTTTATATAGCCAATCATTCGGGAATCACGGCCAAAGCTTTTGCTGCTGATGATAAGCAAGAGCTTTCAGGTAAGCTGGCTTTTAGAGAAATATTGGCTAGGCTTAAGGCAGTGGTGGAGACCGCCATAAGCTGATTTATAACACGTTGTACTCTGTTTTAAGAGCTACCAAGGCGTCATTCGCTTTTATCACTACAAAGTCTAGATCACCCTGATTAACTGATGCTGGTTGATCGTTCATCTTCGTTACTTTTTCGAGGGTCTCTTTCATACCAAGCATTTCGATAGTAGGCTTTAGCTGATGAGCCAACTTCCCCAACTTATCAAAATCTCTGTTACTTAAACTGGTCTGCATTTCCGCTAGAATAGTTTCGTTATTAGATTCAAAAGTGGATACGAATTCTTGTATAAATTCTAAATCTCCTTCACCAATCGCATTTAAATAAGAAAAATCCATGTTATTAAGATATTATATACCTTGGTAATTTATAAGGGAAACACATATGACAAAAACTCTTGGCTTATTTTTTATTATTTTAATGGCTGCATTTTTATTTTTTTATTTTTGGGCGAGTAGTGCCAATATTGATAACGCTCAGCAAGAATTAATATCAGCACCAATCGATGAGGACACTAACTATAGAAAAGGTGATACCTTAACCATCATGACGTTTAACATTGGTTATTTATCCGGAATGACCAATAACCTAGCCATTGAACGGGAAGAGCTTATTTACAAAAACAATCTTTCGGGTGCAAAAACGCTTATTCGTAATTCAAGACCAGATATCATTGGTTTTCAAGAAATAGATATTGATTCAGACCGTTCGTATCATTATAACCAAGTAGATTCTCTTACTAAAGCTACTAATTTCGACCATGTTTACACATCAATTAATTGGGATAAAAAATATGTTCCGTTTCCTTACTGGCCAATTCGCTTTCAATTTGGGCAAGTAGTTTCGGGTCAGTCTATTATTTCACAATTTCCAATAGCAAAGGGAGAAGACCAAGTACTAATTAAACCACTAAATGCACCATTCTATTACAATGATTTTTATTTAGATAGACTTATTCAAATAGTAACGATCAAAGTAGGTGATCAGGATGTTATCGTAATGAACGTTCATTTAGAAGCCTTTGATATGGAAACAAGACAGCTGCATCTCGAAGCGCTGAAGAAGCAATATTTGAAATACTCAATAGATCATCCTGTCATTCTAATGGGAGATTTTAATTCGAATTATTCAGACCAAGAAGCGGCTATGCAATCACTTTTAAAATCGAAGTATTTACGCGCTTGTTATGATAGGAGTACCGACACCAATAATTTCACATTTAGCTCAGAAAATCCTTCGCTCTTACTTGATTACATATTTTACAATGACAACTGGATAAAAAAAATAGATGCAAAAATCCTAAAAGAAGCGAATCAAATCTCCGATCATTTGCCTGTATTGATGCGTTTTACGCTTAAGGACAAAAATGCATGGTAAACAGGTCGTAAATCCGTTTAAATTTTACTATTTTCGACCATTCTTAAAAAATGAACAAATGTTAAAGGAGTTTGAAAATCTTCGTGAAGACGAGATCGACGTACTATTGAAAGCCCCAGTGTACGTTGCAATACTAATTGCAGGTGCTGATGGGAATATTGATAAATCTGAAAGAAAAGAGGCGATTGAAATAGCTCACTCGAAGCAAAGCAGAGCTAGAGAGCAGTTGGTAGACTATTACAAACTGGTTGGAGATCAATTTGAAGATTCTTTCAATAAATTGATTGATCAATTGCCGAATGGGGCGGAAGATAGAAATACAGCAATCAATACGGAATTGAGAAAACTTAATTTTATTTTTCCGAAAATTGATAAAAATTTCACCGTGAAATTATACGCAAGCTTAAAAGAATTGGCCAAGAAAATCGCAGAGGCATCTGGTGGTTTGCTAGGTTACTTATCTGTAAGCTATGAAGAGTCAAAAATGATCGAGCTAAAAGCTATCACCGACCCTTCAAAATAATTTTTCTCTTAATTGATACAAAAAAGCTGCTTCGTGCAGCTTTTTTTGTTTGGGACCTTTTTAATTTACCTAAATAAGGAAAACCTTTAAAACGCAGATTCAAGAACAAGCAATGCTGAGTAGACCCTATCGAAAATAATGTTTCAAGGTTCCAATATCCTACCACCACTGAGGTTAGTTTTTCTAATGTGGGTTGTTTTTACTTTTCAAACGCTTACTGGTTTTGATTTGGGATTTCTAGGTATCCTACCTTGGTCTATATCTGGATTAATTGGTGTGTTGACAGCACCGCTAATACATGGTAATTCGAGTCACTTAATATCAAATACACTTCCTCTTTTATTTTTGGGAACAACCCTTTTCGTGTTCTATAAGAAACACGCGCTATTGGTATTTTCCCAATGCTATCTAATGACTAATTTGTTGGTTTGGATATTTGGTAGAGAGTTTTACCACATAGGCGCAAGTGGATTAGTTTATGGGATAGCATTTTTCTTAATATCGATTGGTATTTTTAAACGTAAGGTTATTTCGATTATGATTTCGATCATTGTAATCTTACTTTATGGAGGCTTAATCTATGGCCTAAACCCAGGAAATCAGTCTATTAGTTGGGAGTCACATTTATTTGGGGCTATCGTAGGTATAGGCATTGCCTATGGAATTACCCGAGCAGATACAAAAGCTAATAAAATTAGCAATAGCTAATTATTATAGTATTATATTTGAGTATGATACAAGGTAAAGGCGTCAAGATTAATCCTGAAAGTCCGTTTATAAAGAATTCCTTTTCTCAAAAAAAGAAGGAAGGAATAGGGACATATACGCAATTGGAAAAGCCGAAAATGGAAATTTTTTTCGATACTCCAAAGAAAGTAATTAGTAAGAGTAGTAGTCCTGATCATCAGCATGATTATTCTGTAAATCCGTATCAAGGATGTGAACATGGCTGTGTTTATTGTTACGCAAGAAACACTCAAAATTCTTCGGATCCGAGTGCAGGATTAGATTTTGAAAGTAAAATCATAGTAAAGAAAGATATTGCGCAGAACCTCGCTAACCAATTTCAGAAACGGACTTATAAGGTCAAGCCTATTATGCTTTCGGGTAATACGGATTGCTATCAACCATTAGAAAGAGAATACAAGCTAACCAGAGCGATTCTAGAGGTCGCACTCAATTATAGACATCCGATTAGCTTGATGACCAAAAACGCACTTATTTTAAAGGATCTAGACTTGATTGCTCAACTAGCCAAGTTTAACTTAATACATGTCTATTTTTCTATTTCAACCTTAGATGATAAAATGAGACAAAAGCTTGAGCCAAAAACTTCTACAGCTCAAAAGAAGTTCGACGCAATGCAGATATTGTCTTCACATAAAGTACCCGTTGGGGTCATGGTTGCACCGGTAATTCCGGGCTTGACAGATGCGGAGATTCCGAGCATATTGAAAAAAGCTGCGAGGGCAGGAGCGGTTAAAGCTGATTATAATGTCATAAGGTTGAATGGAAAAACTGCAACGATTTTCGAGGATTGGCTAGAAAAAGTATATCCAGATAACGCTGAGAAAATCAAAAATCAGATAAAAGCATTACATGATGGTCATGCTAATGATAGTAATTCGGAACGAAGAATGACTGGGGAAGGGGTTGAAGCAGATATTATTAAGCAGCTCTTTGAAGTAAGTCAAAAAGAGTATTTCAACGATAAAAAAATGCCACCCTTAGAAACGCATCATTTCCTTAAAGGGGGCAATTATTCCTTATTCTGAATATTAGTCTTTTAAATGGCTACTGATGAATAATGATCCACCAGCCAAAGCAATATCTTTCAAAAACATACTGGATGAAATAGGATCACCATTCATAAATCCATTCAGGTGAATAAGAACAGCAAACATCAGCAACATTGTGGAGAGCAGTGTAGTAGCCAATTTTGCCTTTTTGTTAATTATAATAGCAACTGCAGCCAAAACTAAGGCCAATCCTGTCATATAAACCCATGCGATGGGAACAGGTAGAAAGGAGGGAACCATTCCCATCATATCTTTAGCCCCCATAAAATGGAAGAAGCCAAATAGGGCCATAGGAATCGCAAAAAGTAGTTTACCAATAAATCCAAAGTTCATATTTTAATTAAGTTAAGTTGATGTTTATTCTACCCTTAATTTAGTGATTATGTGGGACTTGCTTATTTAACGATTTGAGTTGTGTTATGTAAATCTGTATTATTAGTTTGTGGATCGAAAGTTGTTAAAATTATTTGGTAAATCCCTTTTGTTGAGGGTAATATGAACTTTTGAAGGTGTTCTTTATAAAACTCATGATAGTCTCTAAAAATTAATCATTTAGATATCTCATAGCTTCGACAATAACTATTGAAACATCCCACAATCCTCCTTCAGACAAGGTGCAAACACACATCATGACAATATTGGCCATAATATCGACTTTCTCATTGCCTAATATGGAGGAATGAGCAGTAGCTAATGATGTCTATTGCAAATCCGAGCAATTCTAATAATATGCTATCTTTATTCAGGTTCTTGCTAGGAACCAATCAGACCTCTGTAGTGCTGGTTGCTTGACTCTGTATCTGTGTAAAAGGACCCGTGCAGCTTCAGTTTGGATTTTGATGAGCTCATCCCTCTCTAAGGCTATTTTAAATATTTTGGCGTTATCATCGTAAATAGATACACCTCTAACCACGGGCCTTTTCCTAATTATATTAGCGTTTTCTGTTGAATCATTTGTGACTTCTTGTGATAAGATAGCACCTGAATGGACATCCCAAGTATTCTCGAGTCGACCATAGGTGTTCCTATGATTTTGGTATTTTACGCTTTGACTTTTACTATAATTTCTGTCTCATCTTGACTAGATAATTTGCAATGGTCTAAGCAAACTAGTAGCATACGCATCATGAGATTATTTGGTTTAACGAAGCAATATTGTCTTTTGATAAAGGTTGAAGTTTATAAAAGTAACCTTCAGAGGTATAATCAATCCAGATACCATTTTTACTGGGGTTTTTGGAAGGTTTTGAAGGCTCAGGCTCTTCAGAGTAAAGGACAAACATTATCTTTTCTAAATCAGACCAGCTTTTCTGTTGCTCATTCATAGAAAAACTTCGCTCGGCAAAGCTTGCCTTAATTTGAAATTTATTCTTTTCGCCGTTTGATATAGTGATTAAATCGATACTCAAGGGTAATTCCCTCTTGCCTTTTTCATAACAAGCCTGTATGATTTGTTGCAAAAAACTTAACTCCTTTTCAGGAATAGCAATGTGCCCGGAAGACTGCTTGCTTTCAGTATCTAATTCTACAAATAACCAATGATTTAAATCGTGAGATTTATCAACAAGATTGATACTGTCAAAATAGGATATTAATTCTTGTTTCCATGAATTGGGTATTTGACCTTTCCATTGAAAGTCATCATCCAGTCCAAAACCTTCATTTATTATTTCTTCCTCATCTATTTCTTCACGGTCGAGATATTCTATATTCAGATCTACATGTATGGCCTCCTCAATATCAATGGCTATAGTGTAGGCCATGGCATAAGGAGGTGGCATTTGCAACGTCTGATAAGATAATTTTACTTTCAAAATCCTAGTTTTTTTAGTGTTTTAGTGCGATTTATTTTTCCGGTTTCAGTATACTCAAATTGACCGGTGAGGTATACATTTTTTGGTCTTTGGTAAGGATGTAATAACTTTTCATAATGAGGTTCAATTTTGAAATCATTATTTGTTTCTGCAAATAAGACCACTTTTTCACCCAAACGATCATCAGCAACACCAGAAATAAAAAAGGGAATATTGATGAACTTACTAAGTATTGATTCTAATTCTTCAGGAAAGACTTTGTAGCCACCACTATTGATGACATTGTCCAATCTTCCTTTGAATAAAAAGGCTCTCGGCTCTACAAACTCAATTACATCGTTGGTTTGAACAGTCTTATGATTCGTGACAGTCCCTTTGAGACATAATTTATTGTCGACGATTTCAGCATGGATATCACCCAATAATAGGAAAGCATTATTTTCTTTTATATTTCTCAATGCAATATGCGAGGATGTCTCAGTCATGCCGTAGGAGGTATAAGCGCGGAGATTCTCAATCTCCTTTAGTATTGAGAGCTCTTTCTCCGAAATTGCAGCACCACCAATAACTAGCGTATTTATATTTTGAAGACCTTTTTGATCATCTTTTATTAAGGATTTTACCTGCAAAGGAACCATTGATACGAGATCAATCTCTTCATTAATTCTTGGCGCTGATGTTGTAGGTGCTATATGTAGCTTCATATTGCCTATCAAAGCACGAATTACGACCATTGTTCCTCCAATATATCTTGGGTTTATACATAATAAAGAGGAAGAGAATTTATGCTCAGGATCCAGAAAGCTTAAGGTTGTTTTAGCACTATATAATAGCTGGGCTCTAGATAGCGCTATTGTTTTTCTAGTGCCCGTAGAACCGGAAGTATGGAAGTCAAAGCTATCTTTGTCGCTAATCCAATCTTGAATTAAACGCAAAACATATAATTCATCGATAGAATGAATATTTTGACTTATTTTTCCGCTTATAAGCGATTTTAACTGAGTGTTGTTGTAATTGAGATCAATAACCATTTACCTGCTAAAATATTGCAAGAACCAGACTTACATTTAGTTGAGAGATTAAAGAACAAAGATAAGAGAGCATTCGAACTTGTCTTCAACGAATATTATAATGTCCTAAGATCATATGCCTTTCGATTTGTGGATGAAATAGAAGAAGCTGAAGAAGTAGTACAGGAAGTTTTTGTTAAATTTTGGGAAAAGTGTGAACATCTGGCACCTGATTCTTCCATTAAAAGCTATCTATACCGTTCAATTCACAACACCTGCCTAAATCAAATAAAACACCAGAAGGTTAAAGATTCTTATCGTCAATACGTTGTTAACTTTCTAGAAGAAGCCCGTGAAGATAGTTACGAAGAGCAGTCTGATAATGGGGTACAGGAGCGCATATTTCGTGCTATCGATAATCTTCCGCCACGTTGCAGTGAGATTTTTAAATTGAGCAGATTTGAGGGGCTTAAGTATAGGGAAATAGCAGACCATTTGGGGATTTCCATAAAGACCGTAGAGGTACAAATGGGCAAAGCTTTAAAAACGCTTCGAAATGTTTTACAAGATTTAGCCTAGCAAAATGAGGCTACTACTGACAGCTCTACTTTTAGTTTTCACCCTTTCCGCGACTTGTCAGCAGAGGAGAGATACCATCTCATTAAAATTCATAGATTTTCCACTAGAGTTAATATTAGATAGTATAAGCTTTAAATCAGGCTATCAGTTTTCTTTCAATAGTGACCTGGTGCCGGTAGGCAGTTTATATTCGTTGAACAAAAAAAATATTTCAGTCAGTGAGTTATTAGCTTACTTATTTACAGGAATAGACCTTCGTTACACAATTTTAGACGATCAAATAATACTTAGAAAGAAAGCAAATGAGCAAGGTTTAAAACCTAAACCTTCGATTGTTTCTGAGGAGATTTCTATCATTGGATGGATCAGAGAATACGAATCAAAGTTGCCGATTCCTAATGTGAACGTTTTTATAAATGGCACCACTATCGGTACTACAACTGATCAATATGGGAACTATCAATTAAGAGGGGTAAAACAGGGGAGGTATGATTTGGTTTTTTCTCACCTCTCTTATGAGCTTGCTAGCTATGGATTGGAAGCAGAAAGAGGCCAAGCCTATGCTGTAAATGGTCTGTTAGACTTTAAAATTGAAACTTTAAACTTTATCGAGATCGTATCAGAGCCTTTGGTAAGCGACAATGAGTGGCCAAAGTTCTACAAATTATTCACAAAAGAATTTTTCGGCACATCCCCGAATGGCACAAGGTGTGAAATAATCAACCCTGAGGCTTTAGAGTTTTCATACGAGGAAGAAGCAGATATTTTGAAAGCTGAAGCAACACAACCGCTCATCATTTTTAACAATGCGTTGGGATATAAGCTCACATATAACCTAGAGTCATTTCAAAAGCAATATGGTAAAACCAGCTATTATGGTAAAGCACGATTCGAAAATTTGACTCCAAGTAATAGTAGAATTCGTAAGAAATGGAGACGGGCGCGTCTTAGAAGTTATCGTGGTTCAGTATTTCATTTTATGAGATCGATAACTAGAAATACGCTTGATGAGCAAGGTTTTAAAATATTTAGGATAGATGATATCAATGATATTTATACATCCAAAATGTCACGTGTTGGGTCATCAGATATTTTACGAGTGAGTAATAAACCATATAATTGGGAGCTTGATTTTAACGGATATCTTGTCATACTCTATGAACGCGAATTAGAAAGCTCTCAATACCTTCGAGAACTTGATGAATCCAAACTTAGTGGAGATGGAATCTCTTCGGCAAACAGCTTTACAAGGACAAACCCCGACGTACAGAAGTCGATAATTGAATTAAATAGAACATATGTCACTATCGACAGAAATGGGCAGATAGTGGAGCCGTTGGCATTGTCAACAATTGGATATTGGGCTTGGGAGAGATTGTCAGAATTAGTTCCGGCGAATTATGATCCGAAAAGTGACAATCTTTAATGTTGGCGTAAGGGTAAAATATGTCAATTTTGTTATAAAGATGAATTTTAAGCATAAATGGAAGAGAAACTAGCTAAGTATTTTTCTGGAGAAGCGACAGAAGAAGAAAGAAAAGAAATGCATCATTGGAGGTCCTCAAGCGAATCCAACAGCGTTTCATTCTTAAAGGCAAAGAATATTTGGGTCAATAGTTCCCTTGAAGTTGACGTAAATCAGTCAATGTTAGCGGGGATTTTGAAAGAAAAAGACGCTTATGAGGGTAAGGTGATCCCTTTATGGAGCAACAATTTCATGAAAATAGCTGCTTCAATCCTAATTGTTTTAGGTCTAAGCTTTGTTTTGTTTCAATCTACAGACAATACGAAAGAAGTTGTTGCAAACCAAGATACGATAGATCAGGTATTGCCTGATGGTTCAATAGTAACATTACACAAAGGTGCATCCTTGGTTATTGGTGATTTTGAGCAAACTAGAAATGTACAATTAAGTGGTAAAGCATATTTCAATATTAAAAGAGAGGAGACCAAACCATTTATAATCAGATCTAAGAATGCGAGAGTTGAAGTACTAGGTACTTCCTTCGTAGTAGATACAGAATCTGAAAATGAGGTAGAGGTGTTGGTAGAATCTGGTCTTGTAGCATTTTCAAATATCAACGAAACCGCCTCTGTAAGGCTATCGAAAGGTGAAATGGGGGCATTGGATAACTCATTGGGAGTTATTTCAAAGAAAAGAATAGAAGATCAAAATTATCTTGCTTGGAAGACCAAAGCCTTGGTATTTGATGGTGCTAGCCTCCAACAAGTGGCCAAAGTGATCAATGATGTTTACGATTTGGAAGTGATATTTAAAAATGAAGATCTACTTAAGTGTAAATTGAATGGTCAGTATTTGAATAAAAGTTCGAAAGAGGTAATTGAAATCATTGCGCAGACATTCGGAATTAGACCGGAATGGAGAAATAATAAGGTGATATTTGACGGAATAGGCTGTATTTAAAGGGAAGAGGATTGATAATGTTTTAAAGGCTCCATCTGGAGCCTTTTTTAATTTAAGGCAGCTTTAAGGGCAGCTTTAATGCTTTTAAAAACCCAATGGTTTGTGGAGGGGCTCGTAAATACTTCAATCAGTTTCGGCTTGTTTGACGGCTCATAAAAGGAGACTAAAGCGTTGTTCAGCTCTTCCATACTTTTAGTTCCGAAATAGTCAAAGTTATACTCTCTTGCCGTGTGGATTGCTGAATGCTCATGTTGTGTTTCAAAGTATCTCTCCAACTCTGGTAGGGAACTCGAGTCAGGTAATATCCTGAAAATACCACCTCCATTATTGTTGGTTACAATAATGCGTAGGTTAGACATATCTTCCCTGTGAAAAAAGGCATTGCGGTCATAAAAGAAACTCAAATCCCCGGTAATCAGTATGGTGAGCTGATCACTTGCTAATGCACCACCTACTGCTGTGGAGTTAGACCCGTCTATACCACTAGTGCCACGATTCGAGAAGATTTCAACTCCCTTAGCAAATGATTGAAAAAAGTTAGCATATCTGACCGGCATACTATTGGAGAGATGAATATTACAATTAGCTGGAATAGACTGAATAATAGGTTTAAAAATGGCGAATTCAGAAAATTCTAGGTTTGCAGTTTCTTTCTCTAATAATTTCTCAGTTATGCTGTTTAGGACATTCCAGTTTTGGTGATAATTACTAATAATTTGTTCTTGGAAGTCATCCCTACTTTGTTTGGTCAGTTCGCCAAGAAAGTCTTCGATATCTGTTTTGAAATGACATGTGATCGACTGAAAAGGATCAGGCGCTAATTCACATTTTTCGAAATGCCAATGCTCTTTTGGCTTAAATTTCCTCAAAAATGATTTAAGGCTTTTTGAAATAATAGATTTTCCTGAAGTGATCAATATTTCAGGTTGCAATGTTGCTAGCATTGATTCGCTTACAGAGGACAGAAACAAGTCTTGATTTCTTACAGCTTTGTTTGACTGAATATTGCTGATCACATCGGCAATCAATACCGCATCGTCTTGTTGATTAATTAGTTTCTCGTATTCATTGTTGATTCCATCTTGCCCTCTTAGAATAATTTTCTTCAAACTTATATTCCATAGCTCGACATAAGGTTCGAAATCAATGAAGTTTTCAAGTTCAATGTTTTCAAGTTTATCATACGTTCTAAATTGCAGTGTCTGATGGACTTCTGGATAGAAAGGCTCATCAAAGGGCACATTTATATGTACAGGGCCTTGTGGGTGCGCAGAGGCTAGGTCAAGCGCTTCATTTAGGATTTTCCTATAACACTCATCAAAATCAGGATTTGTAATATCTTCTGGCATATTAAAGCTGCCTTTAACAAAATTATTAAGTGCGCCGATTTGTCTTATCGTTTGCCCATCACGCTGATCTATGAGGTTTGCAGGTCTATCCGCCGATAGAATTATCAGTTGAATGTTTTGATAGTAGGCTTCTGCACAAGCTGGGGCATAATTGAGTAAGGCTGATCCTGAGGTACAGCACAATGCGACTGGTTTTTTTGTTTTTGTAGCAATTCCTAATCCAATAAATGCAGCCGAACGTTCATCGACCACAGAGATTTTCTTTATTTTTTTATTTCTAGCAAAGGAGATGGTTAAAGGAGCATTTCTTGATCCGGGTGAAAGAACTACCTGGTTGACACCATGTGCATGAAGTATTTCGCTTGTGTCGAAAACTACCTGATGAATCATTACGTACTTTGGAGAAGAGAAAGAAGCGTGTTCATTTTTTGCTCAGTCTCTTCATATTCCTTTGAAGGGATAGAGTCAGCTGTTATGCCCGCTCCAGCATATAACCTAATACCATCCTGAAAAACCTGCATGCATCTTAGATTCACAAAAATATTCGTTGCATTATTTATTTTCACAGGGCCTAAAAACCCTGCAAAAAGCTCTCTATCATAGTTTTCGTTTTCATTGATGAAGTCCAATGCCGCTTTTCTTGGAAAACCACAGACAGCAGAAGTAGGGTGTAATAGCTCTAACATAATTTTATCCAAATCGGGGGTGTTGGTTTGATTCATATCAACAACAAACTGCGTTTTCAGGTGCGCTAAATTTCCTGCCTTTACCGTTTTAGGCCCCAATTCATCAAATTCTCTCAAACGGATTTTTTTAAAACCATCGACAATGTATCGACTCACCATTGCTTGTTCTTCGATCTCTTTCATGGTCCAAGCGACCTCACTCAAGGCTCGTCCATTTAAAGGTTGCGTACCAGCTAATGCATCTGTAGAAAACTGACCTTTATTAAAATCAATATCAATAAGTCTTTCTGGGGTTGCTCCAATCCAAAGTCCGTTTTGAGGAGTGTATAACAGGTAGTTAAATGCGTTGGGGTAATTCTTTATTAATGAATTGAAAAACTCAAAATGGTCGAAGGAATCCTTAATTTTTATATCCTTGAAGCGCGATAAAACCACCTTTTCAAAACTTCCTGTATGAATATTTCGGATCGCTTTTTCAACCGAGTTTTCAAAATGAACGGATGATTTCTTTATTTTCTTTAGAGGGGTCTTTTTCTTACGATTCACTAAAAAAACATCAATCAATGTTGACGATATTCTAGGATCCACTTTGATCTCAACTACGTCATTATTTGCAACTTGGATGAAAATATCTGATCGAATGAAGGTGGGTTTTGGTGGATGGCTATTAGCAAATTGGTTTACTGCGAAAACTGATTCGAGCTCATCTATTGTTCTGTTTGTGAGTGGATGTTCGTGAATATCGATGGCTATGGAAAATGTTTCCTGGTTAGGAAGATTCCAAACAGCGAATGAATAACCCGTTCCAACTAATTCTCTGGTGAGTTTTATTGGATCATTTAATTTACTTGTCAGTATGTCGTGATTATGATGATTCAATCTGTCCTTATTTTCTATCGATAATGGCCACAGTCAAACGACTTATAGCCACCAATTGCGCTGCGTCATTTTTAATTACTATTTCCCAAATATGGGTTCTTTTTCCGATATGTATCGCTTTAGTAGTGCCCCAAACAAATCCTTCCTTAGCTGACTTGACATGATTGGCATTAATTTCTAATCCGACAGCATATTGTTTTTCCCTATTCAACAGAAGGGAAGAAGCTACGCTACCTAACGTCTCAGCTAAAACAACGGATGCACCACCATGAAGTATTCCCATTGGCTGCTTTGTCCTTTCATCAACAGGCATACGTGCTTTTAAGGAATCCGAATTGACTTCAGTGAATTCAATACCCAGATGACTCACCATTGTGTTTTCTGAAAACTTATTCAATTGCTCAATATCAATCTGTTCTGGAAACATCCACGTAATTTAAATTTATTCTCCTATGAGATAAAGGATTTTTGATCAATTATGTTTTTAGTTTAGCAGCCTTATTTCAAAGGGATGAACAAAAAAATGTACATTCTCCGACACGGGGAAACGGATTACAATAAAAATGGAATGGTACAAGGGTCTGGTATCGATGCGCCATTGAATGAAACAGGAAGAAAGCAGGCAGCCGCCTTCTTTGAAAAATACCAACATATTTCATTTGACAAAATATATACATCAAACCTTCAACGTACTTCTGAGTCCGTACAGCAATTCATTGATAAAAAAATCCCTAATGAATCTTTTGCAGATTTACGAGAAATAAGCTGGGGAGAGCAAGAGGGTAAGCCTTTCACGCCGGAGACTTCCACGACCTATCAAAATGTGGTTAAAGAATGGTCAAAAGGTAATTTGGATTTAAGGATTGCTGGTGGAGAGACGCCACAAGAAGTGGCTACAAGACAAAAAAGGGCGTTTGATTATATTAAAAATCAAGAAAATGAAGACTGTATATTAATATGCATTCACGGTCGTGCAATGCGTATTTTGTTTTGCTGGATGCTTAACTATTCTTTAGAGCACATGGATAATTTCGCACATCATAACACAGGACTTTATATCGTCAATTATACTGGGTCAATGTATTCTATTGAAGGCTTTAACCTAACAGATCATCTGAAATCACTTGAATAATTTGAAGATTTTTGATACAATTCACAGACTAGTGGCGATTCAATTTTAACTCAAACGTTTTAATATGAAAATGACTGTAATAGGGTGTGGTGATGCTTTTTCATCGGGGGGTAGAAGAAATACTTCCTTTTTAATAGAATCGAAAGGCCAGAAGATACTTATGGATTTTGGTGCAACGTCTTTATATGGATTAAACAGTCTGGGAATTACCGCATCAGACATTGATGTTGTTTTCATTAGTCATTTTCATGGCGATCATTTTGGTGGGATTCCATTTTTAATTATCAATCGAGCCTACAATCAAGAAGAATCAAAAGAATTAATTATTGTAGGTCCAAAAGGGCTAAAAGATCGAGTTCGAGAATTACAAAGATCAATGTATTCGGGTACAGAAGGGTTATTAGATAATCCCAATTTGAGCTTTGTGGAGTTTGATACTGGCCAGACCCAAGATATACAGGGAATAAAACTTTGGACGACAAATGTTATACATTCCCCTTCTTCCGAGCCACATGGCTATAAAATAGAGATAGATAAGAAAATCGTCGCATATTCAGGTGATACCGAATGGACTGAAAACCTATATTCAATTGCCGATCAGACTGACCTCTTCATTTGCGAATGCAACGATTTACATGGAGATGTAGCTGGTCACTTGAGTTATGATACATTATCGCCACATTTATCAAAATTCAATACTAAGAAGACCGTGCTCACGCACATGGGAAATGATATGCTTAATTCTGGTTTAAGTGAAAATCTGCTGCAAGATGGGATGGCTATTGAAGTCTAGATTGAATTTTATTCACATACTCTTCAATAAATTCAGACTTTCTCTTTAATCGGTACTGCATAACCCACCTTGGATGGGGAAGAGCCTCCACTTTATCAAAAAAGTGATGTTGGTCATTTAATTTTTTCAAGAATTTGAAGTTTTCTCCTTTGCCAATAGAATAAGCTAGGTCTTTTCTTACGAAAGGAAGTTGTTGGCTAATAAGCTGTGCAGAGTATTTTTCAAAAATGGACAACCATTTAGGGATGTCGTAATAGTTAAGATTTTTATCATTCTCCATAAAACCAAGCGGTGATATGGCTGAAAGGTAACAATGCTCATAGAATATCTTTGGACCTCCAAAAGCAACGATCATTTCGTAGATAAACTTTGACGATAATTCAGCACGCTTTTCAAATACGTTCTTAATGTCGCAATGAGAAGCTAAGACTATTGGATCCGTAAAGGGAATTCCTGTTATTCCACCACCAAAGCGTCCCGGATTAATTCCAAAAAGAATTATTCGCTTATTTTGATCGTCGTAATATTTCTTATAAAACGCTGACGTAATAGGAAAGGAGGTAGGGTCTTGGTAAGGGTTCATTACTTTTACACTTTTTGGAAGCTCCTTAGGAGCTATCAAGGAAAGGTAGAAGTCAAGCACTTGTTTGGAAACGTTCATTTGTTAAATATAAATTGAGTGGCGAAAAGTTATTATATCATTCATAAACCATTTAAAATTCTCAGCCAGTTTACTGATGAAAACGGGAATGAGGGTCTTGGAAGTTTGTTTCAGTTAAGTAAAGACGTTTATCCCGTTGGTCGGCTCGATTTGGACTCTGAAGGTCTGTTGATTCTTACCAATGATAAATCATTAAATCAAAAGCTCTTAAATCCCACATTCGAGCACCAAAGAACCTATTGGGCGCAAGTCGAAGGCATTCCTAGCGATCAAAAATTAATAGAATTTTCTGAGGGGATAAATATCAATCTTGGAAAAGGCAGGAGGTATGATACTTTACCGGCTAAAATTAAAATTCTTAAATCATTCGACTTACCAGAAAGAGTACCCACTGTGAATTACACCAAAAGCCCCTCACATTGCTGGCTAGAAATTAAGCTAATTGAAGGTAAAAATAGACAAGTTAGAAAAATGACGGCTGCAATTGGTCATCCTACTTTAAGGCTCATTAGAAGTTCGATAGAGAATTTGCAGCTATCCCCCTTAGCATCAGGGCAAATTCAGGAGCTGAGCCAGTCCTTGATGTTTAAGATGCTTAATCTCTAATTAGTACAAGTCAAACCCAACAAGTTCTTGGTAATTATACTTTTTAAAAATAACTATCAAAAGGCATAAGTTGGTGATATTTTTCCTGATTTAAACAGATATCAAAGAGTAATTTTAATTTTTAAAAACCCTCTTTAATTTGAAATTATCTTTAGGCTAAGATTTCTTTTTTCCAGAAAATATATTCAACGTTTTTTTCAATGTATTATCCAACAAGGCTAGATACAATAGACCAATCAGTACCCAGATGACAATCATATTAAACAATACGGTATCAATCTTAAAATCTAAAATTTGCTTGTAGGGCGCATAAAAATGAGCTCTTCCATAGTGGGTATAAGGTTCTCTAAATATTGGATCTTTTTTCTGCACAAAATGGTTTCCAGACCTGATTATTTTATTAAACTCATTTCGGTTTTCCACAAGGTCAGCAACACTTTCGTTGTGATGGGCTCTTTTTAACCCATATAGCGCATCTCGTCCCATAATGTTGACTTGCGACTCATAAGTAGAGTCCTTTTGATCAACAGCCAATTCATATCGCTGTTTAAACACGCCTTTTGCATAGTCAAAATAGGTGAGGAGTCGATTTCCAATCCTAGTATGAAACAAGTCCGGATGTAACGAACTACTCAATGAGAAAAACCTTAAACCTTGATGCTCTTCTAAATCCTTCAATTCGTATTTTAACAAATCAAATTCATCAGCATAAGCACCATAATTACTGGAGTCCCGAATGATTTGACGGGTTATACTTTCCATTTTAGGAAGTAGATACGATCGTTTAAAAGAGGCGCTACTTGCATCCTTTTCTGAGTCAAAGAACAGCTTTTCAAAATCATTATGTTTGAACTGAGCAACAGTAATAGCCTCATACGCCCACCTCGACACCATTATATCACCAACAACAGGCACATATTCTTGCTTAGCAATACCTTGTTGGAGTTCATCAAACTTAACAAGTGCACCCCCCAATAAAAGCTGAGGGACCAGTATAAATGGAATGAGAATATAAATAGTGATAATGCTATTTAGGGCACTAGATATATTCAGACCTATAAGATTGGCAAAGCAACTTGTGGAAAACAGAATAACCCAATAAAAAAAGGTCATCCCTTGAATTTCTAAAATAAGGTTTCCAATAATGACAAAAGACAAGGTTTGAACAGCCGATAGTGAAAAGAGGTAAAAAACCTTCGAATTGATATAGGAGAACCGGCTTAAATTCAAGAAAGACTCTCGTTCGAGTATTTTCCGGTCTTTGAATATTTCTTCTGCCGAAACAGACATACCCATAAAGAGCGCCACGACCACCGCCATAAACATGAACACCGGAAGGTTTTTATTATCTATAAAGGAGTAATTACCATCAGGTGCGTACTTAGTGAAGAATCCAAGTATTAATGCAAGTACTGGAGCTTCTAGCGCATTGATTAAGATATACTGGAAATTAGATTGCTTCGATCGAAGATTTCTTTTTGAGAAAATTTTAAACTGATGCCAGAGGCTTGGAATATTAAAGTTGGTAGGAGGTAGACGTTCCTCGTACCTTATTCTCTTTAAATTCTTCTCAATATTTTCTTTGTATTTGCTGTACCAAGCATCAGGAGACACCCTTCTTTTTTGTGTTACTCTACCATAATCATCGATTTCCTTAGCCTCAATAATCTGAAGGATTTGCTCGGGGATTACATTACCACATCGTGTACACTCACTTTCGGCAGCATTTACTTGGGTACTCATGGTTTTGAAATAAACCACAGCGTCTATTGGATTACCATTATAAATGGGGAATCCACCTTTGTCAAGTAACCAAAGCTTATCAAATAACTTAAATATATCTGATGATGGCTGGTGAATAATAGCGAGAACCAACTTGCCTCTTCTCGACAGGTTTTTTAGCAGTTGCATGACCTTTTCTGAATCCATGGAGGACAGGCCAGATGTGGGTTCATCTACAAAAAGCACCGATGGTTCACGCATTAACTCAAGTGCAATATTGAGTCTCTTTCGTTGACCACCCGAAATGAATTTGTTCAAGGGATCCCCAACTTTTAAGTCTTTAATGTCTCCGAGATCAAGGTCTTGTAACACCTTATCAACGGTCTTATTCAAGAGATGATCTGAAAAGTCACTAAAGGATATCTGCGCATTAAAGTACAGGTTTTCATAAACTGTTAGCTCTTCGAAAAGCAAATCATCTTGCGGCACGTAACCAATAACCCCCTCAATAGAAGCACGTGGTATTGAATAGCCATTAATAGCGACTCTACCTTTGGTTGGGGAAATCTTTCCGTTGAGCAGATTTATTAAAGTGGATTTCCCAACTCCACTGCCACCCATTACACCAATAAGATTTCCTGACTCCTCATGGAAGTTAAACTCTTGTATGCCGTTGGTGCTATTTTTAAAATGAAAAGCTACATTTTCACCAGTAAGTACAATCTTTACTTTGTTTTTATCTTTTAAATACTCCTGAGTAATATCCGTTTCATATATCGATTCAATATTTGGGCCTTTTATTATTGTGCCCGGCTTGAGCAGGTAAAATTTGTTTTTTACAATCTTGTTACCTTCCAGGTAAAGGTTTAATGGACCTTCATATTTAAATACGTAAGTATCGGTGCTTTCTATTCTCAAGACGAAAATCTGACCAAATAAATTCTCCACATACATATGAAGAAATGCAGTAGCACCAGGGATTTTACGGTTTTTCTTACGCATCATCCAAGCAACTTCCTCTGGCCACTCCGTCATTTTATTATCAATGACTAAACCATTATGAGGATCAAGGTTAACTTTTTTTGGATCCAAAATGAAGGATTGCATAGACTTAACCTCGTCTTGATTAAGGTTAAAGTTCATAGCTACCAAAAAAATAAACTCATTCTCTTTTGCAGATACCTTATTATCTGTGTTCATCAACTCAAGAAGTTGAAGAAATACAATAATTCGCTCTGGATAAAGTAATTCTTTATTGAGTTGATTGCAGATTTTGGCTACTTGCAATATGGAAGTGGAATCAATTCCTAATTCATGATCACCAGCGGGAGTGGTATTAGCTTCCCTATAAAACGAGAGATAGTCATAGTATAACTTTAGGTATTCATTGGTGAGTTCTTGATTGAGGTGCCTCTCCATATATGGCTTCACGATGAGCTCACCAGAGTCAACACCATCGAGATTATCTTTCACACTTTCTATAATAGCGAAAAGATGTACTAGCGCATTAATAATAGATTCTTTCATATAAAAAAGCCTCCACTTGGGAGGCTTAATTTATTCAATATGTTTATAAATAACTAACTCACTATTTCTGATCTCATATCAGCTACGCTTGTAGCGACATCTTCAAATTGACCTTGGCTAATTTCACTTGATTCTCCCAATTGATCGAAGAACAGATTAATATATCTTAGGGTCGGTAAAACTTTGTTTACGTTTTCGTCTGCAGCATGATCTTCCAATAGTTCTGTTAATTTTTGAACTTGAATTTTTTGTTGCGCAAGAACATTCATCAAGTCTTGGTTGTAGTTACTTGATTTGATAAGTTCAGAAGTGATGTAAAGTCCTTCGATCACACTCCCTGAAACAACAAGTAATGATTTCTTTTCTTCGCCATTTTGGTTCAAGTAATTATATGTTTCGAAGAAAGACTCAGTAATAATCAATATCAATGAATCTTTATTTTCAAGATTTTCTTCTAGTCTTCTTACCAAAGATTCGTTAAAAGCAGTTGTGATATTCAATTCATCAACAAGTTTTCTGGAAACATCTAAAAATGCAACAGTACGGTCTTGCTCATTAAATGTACTAGCATAACTTAAATCAGCACCATATACCCCGAGGTTCAAAGCCTTTTGCCACTCGGTGATATATTTATCAACGTTCTTAGGATCATTTGTAATGTCACCAATGTAGCTCGCCTTTGCGTCTTGTAGCATTTTGGTTACTTCAAACGAAGTAGGAATTGGATAATCAAAGTTTGACTCCACAAATTCTTCCAATTCAGCTTTTTTCTCAAACGCTTGCTCTTTATTTTCTTTTTTACCTGAACTACAGTTAGTTAGAAGTATTCCTGATAAAATGATAAGTGCGATGTTTAACTTTAATTTCATAATTTCTAAGTTGATCCTCATATTAAGTTTCAAAAATAATTACACAATGTACTTAATAGTACTAAAATGAAATTTATTTTGCCAACGGAAATTGTATCTAATAAGTTTTATTCATCAATGGAATTCGTAACCCAACAGATAAATGGTATTATTCTTCACCATTTAAAAATAGAAAAACAGCTTTTAATGACCGTATGCTCTAATTTTGGAGCAAAACTCACCCATTTAAACTTTCAGGCAGGCGGGAAAAATATTCCTGTTTTGTGGGAGTTGACATTGCCAGAAATTAAATCAGGCGCATGGTGTAAAAGTGAAATTCTGTTTCCTTTCCCAAATCGGTTAAGAGATGGGCGTTATGAGTTCGAGGGGACCACCTATCAATTCCCTATTGATGAGCCCATTAATATGAATGCCATTCATGGTTTTGTGAATAATCGTCCTTTCGAGGTGAAGGAGATGGTTGTAAAGGATGATAAAGCCAAAATATCACTTCAACATGATTTTTTGGGAGACTTCAAGCACTACCCATTTGCTTTTAGCCTCACTGTATCTTTTGAATACGATTTGAATTTAAAATCATTGAACACATCTTTCGATGTGGTGAATATGGGCGATAAAAAAATGCCTTTCGGTCTAGGTTGGCATCCTTATTTTAGCTTTAATAATGAACTCATTCATAAGATTAAAATGAAGTTGCCTGACGTTGATTTAATTGAAATGGATGAGAGACAATTGCCAACCGGTAATAGGCATCCTTATCAAATTGCGCAAATTGACTTTGCGAAAGCCTATATGGATCATGGGTTTCATATCGCTGATTTAATTCCAAAATATGCTATCAGCGATGGATTTTTCAAACTTGATTTTGAAGCGGGAGATAAGCTTGAATACCTGCAAATATTTAATCCTAAAAATGATGAAGGTGTCGCTATTGAGCCTATGAGTTGTAATGTTGATGCGTTCAACAATAAAGACGGCTTAGTAGCATTGGAATCAGGTGAAACATGGTCAAGCCATTTCGCGATAAATTTTTCAACGATCGAACAGTCTTGAGTTTCGGAATTCTTAGTCGAAGGCACAAATAGCGATATATATTATTTCGACGGGTGTTTGTATTGATAATTGGTAACTCTTCGTTGCTTGAGGAGTATACCTTTGTAAATATCAATCCAGCCTAGTTTCAATAATGATTAACTAAAAATGATTTGGTTGATTATGAAACGGTTGTAAGTAAAGAAAAAACCATGAAAAGGAAGCAAATACTCATCAGCTCTGCTGTTGTTTTAGGATTAATTATTACTTTTTTTACATTAAGAGGCGCCCAAAATGTTGTTGGGAATAATATTGTCGTTGATGTTCAAATTGGTGAGTTTATTATCGAAGTAAACACAACTGGCGAATTAGAGGCTAAGAACTCTACGGAAATAATGGGACCTTCAAGATTGCGTAATTACCGTATCTGGAATGTAAATATTCAACGTATTATTCCAGAAGGAACTTACGTAAAAAAGGGGGAATTCGTAGCATCCCTAGATCCTTCTGATCTAACCAATAGAATGAAGGATGTTCAATTAGAATTAGAGGAGAAAGAGTCAAAATATATTCAAACGAAACTCGATACAACATTGCAAATGCGCGAAGCGAGAAATATGTTGATTAATCTAGGATATGAGGTTCAAGAAAAAGAATTAATTCTAGAGCAATCTCAATTTGAACCCCCAGCTACGATTAAGCAAGCACAGATTAATGTTGAAAAAGCCATAAGAGCTTTAAAGCAAGCCACAGAAAACTATCAAATCAGGAAACGTCAGAATATTGCGATAATGCAAGAAGTATCTGCGAAAAGAAGGAAGTCAAAAAATGAATTAGATGGAATGATGGAGCTTCAACA
>JBLIIJ010000033.1:0-37527 GCA_047635055.1 Cyclobacteriaceae bacterium
CCAGAATAGTTTCGCAAGCGATCATTTGAATGCCAAAAAAAAGGTGTCACAATTAACTGTGAACACCCTTCCTTTGATTTAACAACACCTAACATTAATTATCCGCTCTCCTACAAGCTTCCACAATATATACCAGCTAATTCAATTAATTATATTTATATTTTTTATGTAATACATAAGTAATAATTATAATAAGAATATAAAAATCCTGTGGGATGTTGTCTGTACAAGCTTTCGAAATGAGAAGAAAGGCAACTGTTTTGATACAGCTACACTTACTTTAGGGAGTCCGATCAGGTTTGATTAACCAAATACACAAACATCAAAGTGCTACAACAGTTGTGATCATCTGAATAATAAACTTGGCATGACAAAAACGTTAAAATTAATTTTAGGAGATCAGCTCAATCACGAGCATTCCTGGTTTTCATCAAAAAATGAAGATACTACCTATTTGATGATGGAAATGCGACAGGAAACCGATTATGTGACGCACCATATTCAAAAAGTAGTCGCTTTTTTTCTAAGCATGAGATCCTTTAAAGATTGGTTAGTTGAAAATGGACATCAGGTTATTTATCTAACACTTGATCATGCTGATAACAAACAAAACCTCGATCAAAATATCCTAAGAATCATCGAGGAACGAGGTTTCGAGCGATTTGAATATCTCCTTCCCGATGAGTATCGACTAGATGACCAATTATCTAAGCTGAGTGAAAAATTAGATATTGAGACTGGTAGTGAAAGTACGGAGCATTTTATCACAGAAAGAATGGACGTAGATAAGCTCTTTGGTGCCAAAAATTATTTGATGGAGAATTTTTATCGACGAATAAGAAAGAAGCATGGCTGGCTGATGGCTAACGGAAATCCGGAAGGTGATCAGTGGAATTTTGATCAACAAAATAGAAAATCATTACCCAAAAATCATCTGGTAAAGCCCCCCAAAATATTTAATAATGACGTAAGCAAGATCGTCCAACTGTTGAAAAGTGAAAATGTAAAGACGATTGGCAATATTGATCCCCAAAACTTCATTTGGCCTACCAACAGGCAAGACTGCTTAGCGCTATATGACTATTTTCTGCAGGAATGTTTACCCAATTTTGGCAACTATCAAGATGCTATGCATACCGATCACTGGTCATTATATCATGCGCGAATATCGTTCGCTATGAATAGTAAGCTATTGAGTCCTACAGAAGTAATTGAGAAAGCCATCGTTGCTTACAGAGAAAATGATACTATTGACTTGTCGGCGATTGAAGGTTTTGTAAGACAAATTGCCGGTTGGCGAGAATTTATGCGTGGTGTTTATTGGGCAAAAATGCCCGCCTATGCGGATGAAAACCAACTCAACCACCAAAGGAAACTTCCTGAATTTTTCTGGACTGGCAAAACAAAAATGAATTGTGTGAAACACGCAGTAGACCAATCCTTGGATTACGCCTATGCACATCATATTCAGCGATTGATGATTACAGGAAATTTTGCGCTATTGGCGAATATCAAACCTGACTTAGTGGATGAATGGTATTTGGGTATTTATATAGATGCCATCGAGTGGGTAGAATTACCAAATACACGAGGTATGAGTCAATTTGCCGACGGAGGAGTGGTCGCCACGAAACCATACATCTCGTCAGCAAACTATATCAACAAAATGAGTAACTATTGTAAAAGTTGCCATTACAATCATAAAGAGAAAATCACCGAGAATGCCTGTCCTTTTAACTCCCTTTATTATAATTTTCTAGATCTACACAAAGAAAGATTCTCAAGGAATGGAAGGATGAACATGATGTATGCCAACCTGAACAAACTTGATGCTGACACCCGAGGGAACATAATGGCCAAGGCAGAAGAGTATTTAACAAATATTGAGCAATTATGATCGCCGATCGCCTGACTTGTTGAGGATATCATAACCTGAGTTCGATTAATAACTTATCATTTTGTCGCTAAGCTCAAGGATAAAATAATCGATTTCGTATTCTTAACACCGTTTTGCCATCACGCGGTGCGGCTTGCAGAAGGCTAGTCTTCGCTGGCGGCAAGTCGCGAACGGCCAGTTATTTTTTCTTGTCCGAAACGTCGGCCCAAAGAAATCGCATGGTCGCACCGGCGAATCGTCGCACCGGCGAATCGTCGCACAGTAAAAGTCCACAGGAGCGCATGCCGGAGAAATTTTAGACCGTCAAGCGGCCCTGTCGCTGGGCTCAAGCAGGGAAATTTTCATTAAGATTGAAATTAACCATCATAGCAAGGATTTTACTTATTTATTAGTCGAACTCAGGTTAATAAGTATGCTCGTTTTACGTATGCTGAAAATATGCTGCGTAGAGGCCCAAGTAAAAAAAGGTTCAATCATCAGATTGAACCTTTTTTATAGAATATTTCTTTACTTTCAGCACTATTGACCTTGACCTAGGCTGTATGCCCTTTTGCCGTCGAAAGTATAAAGATTTTCCGTCTTAATAACGTCTGCATCGGCAATAACCGCTTTGGCCAGTACTTGAATAACATCATTATTGGATACTTTTTGCCCGGCTTTTGATTCAAATCTACATCTCCAGTGATCTGTACAAAACGTCTCCTCAAAACCTTCTGGCCAGACTTTTACACCTCTATTTGTAATCATAACTAAGGAAAGCTCCTCAGTAACCAGCTTTGTCGCCAAATCTCCTATTGCTTGAGGATCTCTATTTTGACAATGCACAAAAACATCAACGCCAACGAGCTCCTTTAAGGCTGCAGGCTTTGGGGTGTAAGTGGGCATTGAAAAAGGCTTCTCCCCAGGGTAATAAACTGCTTTCAAACTTTTCGGTTTTTTGTTCAGATTGGCAATGACCGCTTCAGCAAATTCCATAGTGCCCATCAACTTTTCACTCAAACCTTCTTTATAAATATCCGATGTGTGTTGTCCCGACTCGATGGTCGTTAACCAAGCATTATGAATGTTTTCCGCAATATCATTTTGACCCAAATAGTTTAACATTTGGATACTCGCATGAATCAAGCCTGAGGGGTTTGCTTTATTTTGCCCAGCAATATCAGGCGCTGAGCCATGAATGGCTTCAAACATGGCACATTTTTCCCCGTAATTAGCAGAACCTCCCATGCCGACTGATCCAGTAATCTGCGCCGCTACATCCGAAAGAATATCACCGTATAAATTGGGCATAACAATCACATCGAAGCGCTCGGGCGAATCTGCAAGTAAGGCCGCCCCGATATCAACGATCCAGTGTTCTTTTTCAATTTCAGGATACTCCTCTCCGATCTCATTGAATACTTGATGAAACAAACCGTCAGTCTGCTTCATAATATTGTCTTTTGTGAAACAAGTGACCTTTTTACGGCCAAAATGCTCTGCATACTTAAAAGCATATCTTACTATTTTTTCGCAACCTGGACGGGTAATTAATTTAAGACATTGCACTACTTCATCTGTCTGCTGATGCTCTATTCCTGCATACAAATCTTCCTCGTTTTCACGGATTATCACGACATCCATATTCGGATGCTTAGTTTGCACAAATGGGCTCAAGCTTAGGCAAGGACGCACATTGGCATATAATCCTAAGGACTTGCGCATGGTTACATTCAAACTTTTGTAACCTCCTCCTTGGGGAGTAGTAATGGGGGCTTTGAGAAATACTTTATTCTTTCTGATGACATCCCAAGAATTTTTTGTGATTCCAGAGGTCATTCCAGAAAGATATACTTCCTCTCCTATAACGATTTGGTCATAGTTCAGCCTTGCTTTGGCAGCCTTTAAA
Organism: Cyclobacteriaceae bacterium; assembly: GCA_047635055.1. Lineage (GTDB taxonomy): Bacteria > Bacteroidota > Bacteroidia > Cytophagales > Cyclobacteriaceae > JAVJRN01. The sequence goes on from JBLIIJ010000033.1 coordinate 3,786, forward strand.
ATAGCCACTGCCGCATTCATAATTTCTGGGCCTATTCCATCACCTTTAGCAATGGCAATATTTACTTTTTCGTTTTTCAATTCTGAGTTATACAACTCTTTTGCATTCAATGACTCAATCATATCTCTGTTTTTTATACAAAGTTGTCAAATCATTTACATTTATTTTTATTTATATTTTTAATGATTTACATAAATTATTTTAATGCAATATTTTTATTCTAAAAGTCATCTGGAAAAAACATGAACATAAAGAGGCTATGAACGTGTTCAGCGAATATCACAAAAAAAAGGTTTGGTTTCATCCTAGCTTGGTTACGTGAATAAAATGAGTATTAGAAAAATAGCCCTAGGTTCTTGTAAGTCTCAATACATTTTGCTCGATAGAGTAGGGAAATTAATCGAGTCCTGCGAGACATTGTTTGCATTAAACAGTAATAATGATCTTGATGACCTCCACGAGTCTAATCCGATCATACCATCTCTCTTCGAGCAATTAAACAATGCCGAGCTTAAGCAGACGATTGAAATTAATTGTGTCAATTTTAGACTCCCTTCAGGAAAGGTTGGTTACGTAGATATCACTTTATCTAAAAACGACCATCTCACCGAGATACTTATCGAAGATTTTACTAGCGTTTATTTGCGCGTAGCAGCATATCAGCAGGATAGAAACAACTATGCGAGTAATTCCGCAGTTCAGAAAGCAAAAGCGGATGTTCTCGAAAAATCCAAGGCCTTCATGATTCATACTTTTGAAGATCTAAGTCATGAATTAAGAAATCCATTAAACAGCCTCGTAGGACTTACCACAATGATCTCGGCAGACGGGCAAGAAGAGCGTGTAAAAGCTTTGCAGTCAACAGCGAAGTTGCTCGTAAAAATAGCCGATAATCTATTGGATATTTCTACACTAGAAAGTGCCGATGTAAAGCTCAAAAAGAATGATATTATTTTAAAAGATATCATTAACGATCTAAAGAACACTTATATGTTTCAGGCTGCTGCCAAAAACTTAGAATTTGAAGTTATCATCGGTGCAGAGGTGCCTAAAGCTATTTGTATTGATCAAAGTAGACTCACCCAAGTATTGTATAATTTGCTAGGCAATGCCTTGAAGTTTACTCACAAGGGTAAAATAAGGCTACTCGTCACAGGAGGCAATAAGAATATTTGCTTTGAAATAGTAGATACCGGTATTGGAATTGAGTCAAAAAAACTAGATTCTATTCTTAGTAGATTTAGTCAAGCACATGACGACATACATGAAATATATGGCGGGTTAGGTCTTGGATTGAGTATATCCAAGCAAATTGTGACACTTATGGAAGGCGTCCTCGATGTTAAAAGTGTGCTCCATGAGGGAAGTAATTTTTCCTTCAAAATACCTGTTACACTGAGCGAAAACGACAAGTCAAAATCCAATAATATAAACCTCACTGGCTTAAGAGTGCTATTAGTTGATGATGATGCAATGAATTTGATTGTACAGAAACAACAATTAGAAAAAATTGGATTAGAGGTAAAAACAACCAATACAGGCAAAGACGTACTAGAACTGCTCCACGACAAGAAATACGATTTACTCATTGTCGATTATCAAATGCCCGAAATGGATGGAAAACAGGTCATCGATGCGGTAAGAAAACATTTTAAAATTCCCATTATTCTATTGTCTGGATATTCCGTAAACGCTACAAAACTACAAGAAGCTGCCCCCGATCGAATATTAACAAAACCTGTTACCACGGAAACAATCATCGGTGTAATGAGTGAGTTATTTCGGAAATAACCAATTCGAAGAGCGGAATTCGAAGAGTAGGATCCTGAAAAAAAATAAAATTTGATAATTAAAGAAAATATATTTTGAAAGAAAGTCTTCTTAATTCTCTTGTCAATAGTGGAATTCTTCCCTCCCATTCAATAATAGAGACGCAACGAATAAAACTTTTAAATTTTTTCACACTCTTCAGTACTGGCCTACTACTCACACTCGTATTAGTCAATCTCAACGCTGGCCTCTATACCATGGCATTAATAGATCTTGGTACATTTCTATTTTCAATAGTACCTGTATTTCTTTTGAACAGGTATCATCATTATAGATATGGTGTCATCTATTTTATACTTACGATTATCATTGTTAGCTGTTTTGCATCCTACGTTGCTTACAGTGATAGCAGATTTACAGACACTGAAAACATCATATTATTGGCGGGCATCATGAGTGTCATCATGATTGATAGCAAATATCAATTTACCTTGTATTCCTTCGCCTCAATTGCTTTGCTCATTATGAAATACGTGAAGCTAGTGGTTTTCTCAAGCTACTCCATGACCCACTTGATAATGACTCAAATAAATACCCTAACCATCATTTTGGCTATATATTTTTTTATGAGACTTTTTAAAGCAATGCTGATTAATGCAATCAATAAGACTCAAAATCAGGAAGCTATACTTTATTCTCTTATTGATAATACGCCTTTGCACCTTGCCTTGGTCGACAAAAATTTGAATTATGTTACCGTCAATCGTAATTATGAAAAGTCATTTGGCGTTTCAAGAGAAAACACGATAGGTCGACATGCTTCAGATATTTTACCTCCCGACATATATCAACGGCATAAGCCACTGATTCAAGCTGCTTTCAATGGGGAAAGTCCAGAGTTTATGGAGTACTCAACATTGCCAAACGGGGAAAGTATCTTTGCTCAAGGTAAGTATGTACCTGTAAGGAACTCAGAAAATGAGATAAGTGGCATAACCGTGTATGTCGCCGATATTACAGAGCTCAAAACTGTTGAAGAACGCCTACAAAAATCGTTAAAAAACAAAGACAAACTCTTCTCAATTATTGCCCATGATATTTTATCTCCTCTCCATCTATTTCAAAATATACTAGCCATAAGAGATGATGAAAAAATGAACAAAAAATCTTTTTTCGATTATCAAGACTCCATTCAAAAAAAGCTGCTGGTATTAAATAATACAATTAACAACTTATTACAATGGGCAAGAGCCCAACAAAAAGGTATAAATGCTTATCCTAAAATGGTTACCATCAACAATATCGTGGAGGAGAACCTTGTGTTATTTGGCGAACTCATCAAGAAGAAAAATTTAAAAGTAAGACAGTATATTAATGAAAACCAAGTATTTGTAGACGAAGATCACTTGAAGCTTATTGTTAGAAACCTTCTTCATAATGCTATCAAATTCTCGAATGAAGGTAGTGAAATCGAGATCTCCTCGCTACTTAAAAATGATACAATAATTTTTAAAATTCAAGATTTTGGGGTGGGTATCAAACAAGAAGATATCGACCATATTTTCGATGAAAACGTCCATTTTAGTAAAACAGGAACAGCCGGCGAAATGGGTACAGGTATTGGTTTAAGCCTATGTTTAGAACTTGCCAAACTCAACGGGTGTGAATTCAAAATTGCAAGCATTCCAAATCAAGAAACCAAGTTTGAGGTGATCATCCCTCTGCACATTGATCAATCAGCCGATGAATAGCGCTCACAGGTAGTAGCAATATTATCTCGCAGATGATCAAGAAAATTCTCTAAATATTGAGGCTGTTCCTTTCTTCTTAGAGTCACTGCATACCATGATCTCCTAAGTCCACTTTTAGTTACTTTGATTGCTCTGAGGTTACCGGAAGTCAAAGCCGGTGCAACTATCCAATGCGCAATGACTTGTATGCCCATTCGAGCTTTGACCATTTCCAACGCTGCTTCTGTAAATTGAATTGGTATTATCTTCTTCGGCTGAATATTTTGAGGTATCAATACATCTCTAAAAAGCGTAACGCCTTCTAATGGATAACTATGGATGATAACATGCTGATCAGAAAAATCCTCCGCATCAACATACGCCTTTTTGGACCATGGGTGAGATTCATGAACTAAGGCGATCATTTCATCGGTGATGAGCCTGGTATATTCAAATTTAGAATCCTCCAGTTTTTCATTCATGATCGCCACATCGAGCTTACCTGACAACAATTTATCTAATGGCGATATTCCGTGTTCCGGATGTATGTCAATATCCACTTTAGGAAACTCCTTGTTGAAAGCGTACATCAACGGAGGAAGCCAATGATAACAAGAATAGCATTCTGTGGTCACCTTTATACTGCCTTCATTTCCACTGATTAGCTTTTTGATAGCAATAGTCGTATCCTCTAAGTCAGTCAATACTCGACCTGCAGTGTCTAATACAAGCTTTCCAGCATTGGTCAGCACTAATTTTTTGTTTATTCTATGAAAAAGAGAAGTACCCAATTGCTTCTCTATTTCTCGTAGTTGATGACTCAGTGCCGATTGCGAAAGGTGCAGTTTTGAAGCTGCTTTGGTCAAACTTCCATTTTCCGAAACCTCTTTGACTAGCCTTAAATGTTTCACATCCATTCTTAATATTAGTTTATTTCATCGTTATTAGAAAATCTATTCATTATAATAATACATAATCACACGTTTGGATTCGTAGAATTGCTCAGGTTAATATCAAGACTATGATGAAATATACCAATTACTTACTATTGCTAGCGCTCGCTTGCCTTTGGGGACCTTCTTTCCTTTTTATAAAAATTGCTGGTGTAGACATGCCTCCCTTGACCATGGCAGCATTTAGAGTTGGTATAGCCGCGCTTATTTTAGGGTGTTTCGTGTTCATCATCAAAGGGCGATTTGTCAGGGATAGCAAGTTTTGGATGCACGTCGCTATATCTGGCCTCTTTGCCCAAGGTTTGCCATTTGTGCTGATCAATTGGGGTGAACAATATATAAGTAGTGGCCTAGCAGCGATTCTTAATGGACTTACTCCTCTTTTCACCATTGTGTTAGCCAACTTCGCAACCAAAAGTGATAAGATAAACCCATACAAGTTGGGCGGTTCCATCCTTGGGTTCGTTGGCCTTTGCATTTTACTTATGCCTTCATTAAACAATGGATTTTCTGGAAGTACTTGGGGAATACTTGCTGTTGTATTAGCCGCTTGTTCTTATGGAATAGCCTTAGTTTACAGCAAAACATTCCTACAAAATGCCCCTCCATTGACTGCTCCAACAGGCCAACTGATCATGAGTACAATATATGTACTTCCCTTAGCACTAATATTTGAAAAACCGCATGTTCTCAGCTATGCTCTGTCGAGTTATGTTGCTATAGGCTTCTTAGCCATAATGGGTACGGCACTCGCCTTCATTGTATATTTCACTTTGCTAAAAAGAACCAACAGTTCATTTGTATCGCAAGTCACCTACCTTATGCCTGTCTTTGGAGTGGTCCTTGGGACCATTTTCTTGAATGAAAGTCTAACAAGTATTTTGATTATCGGAGGTAGCGTTATTTTAGCAGGTATGGCATTGAGTAATATAAAGTGGAATCCACGCCCAAAAAAAATGACTGATTGTCAGTGCCTTACGGCTAATTGATTTGAGACAGGCAACTATATACTATTGAGTTTCCGTATGCCATACAAACAAACTCAGCAGCTATGGGATACTTATTAATTCACTCTGAAGAAATCAACGACTATCAAATAATCTCCTGTGAAACACCAAAATCAGAGATAGGCATACTTTATAAATTTAGGCAAGACCAAAAAGAGATGGCTATTAGTATCCTGAAAAACCTTCGAAGAGCATCTATAGAGGTAAATAGGCTGACAGCATGAAAAATTGTATAACGAAACAGAGGTAATATCTATCACTAACTATTATCATTGCTTCGTACAAACCAACAAGAGCATTGAATATAAAAGAATTTGCTGTAAATGCCTTTAACATAGGTATCCGTAGTGAGTTGTCAATTGAGGAAAAACAACGGGTTAGGTTGACTAATCTCGTCGCATTAATACCGCTGATTGCCTATATCTTTTATGTTGGCTATGGTTTTGTTTATGATCAATGGTTTTCGGCAGCCCTCGCTGGGACAATGATTGTATTAACAGTGATTTCACTCATTTTAAACAAGGCTAGAAAATATGGAATGGCCAAAGTCATTCTTTTTGGACTCAATAGCTTAAGTCTATGGCTTACCTATCACGTCTTCAATGTGAACTATGCAGCCCTCTCCTCATTTTTCCCAATCATATTCTGTTTTGCCTTTTTTTTTGATTTTGAAAAAGAAAGAAAATACTTGATATGGGCTACTTCCATTGTTTCCGTAGCGATAATCTCCAGTTTTCTATTGCCTAGACAACTTATCTATGCAATCAACTTGGAGGCTGCTGTGCGGGATTCAAGTAACCTCTATCACATTCTGATTTCCTTTTTCCTCACTGGCCTGGTTGTTTGGGTCATACTTAAAAACCAAACTAAAACAACACAGCTACTAAGCAAAGCAAAAGAAGAAGCTGAAAAATATACCCGATTACAAACAGATTTTTTAGCCAATGTCAGTCACGAGATTCGCACCCCTCTCAACGGCATTGTCGGCATTACGGAGTTACTCAAATCAAATACCAGTGAAGAGGAAACATCACAGTACTTAAAAACTATTAGAGCAAGTGGACATCTGCTCAGCTCAATTATCAATGATGTGCTTGACGTATCTAAACTGGAAGCACAAAAAATTGTATTACAAAAGAAAGCTTTCAGGCTCGAAAGCTCCATTGTCAATTGTGTTAATATAACCAGTACTGCGCTTGCCACACAAAAGGTTTTCCTAAACTCAGTCATAGATAGCAACATTCCAAAATACGTTTCCGGTGATCGAAATAGACTAGAACAAATACTCTCAAATCTGCTTAACAATGCGATAAAATTTACGAAAGAAGGGAAAATCGAAATAAGTGCCCAACTTCTTAATGTGACGAATAATACGGTGGAAATTCAATTTGCAATTTCTGACACAGGAATAGGCATTTCTGACCAAGAACAGGAGCAGCTTTTTAATCGATTCTATCAAGTAAATTCTTCAAAAAACAGAATATACCGAGGAACAGGTCTTGGGTTATCAATTTGTAAAAATCTTGTAGAACTGATGGGTGGACGTCTTAAAGTAAGCAGCAAACCAAACATTGGAAGTACATTTTCTTTTCACGCTTTTTTTGAAAAAGCTCAACAGCAGCAGCTCGAAATCGTCACACATTTAACCAAAGACCTTGGGCATTTGAAAGTGTTGGTTGTTGAGGACAATGCTGTCAATCGTATGGTAATCACCAAAATGTTGAATCAATTTAACATCGATTCAGCAGTCGCTCATGATGGACATGAAGCTGTATTAAAGGTACAATCCGAACGCTTTGACGTTATATTAATGGATATTCAAATGCCTAACCTCGACGGATTGGACGCGACTAAAGTAATCAGACAAATCGAAAAAATCCGTCAACCAAAAATCATTGCTTTAACAGCTAATTATTCCAACGAGGATATTAAAAAAGCAACGCAATCAGGAATGGATGACTATCTCACCAAACCTTTGCTGATAAAGGAGCTTGAAAGAGTCCTTACAAAATACGCAACTCCTTAGGGGCTTTATTCTATCTGTTGCCTCCATTTTTTCTTTTCGGAATGTTTCTTTTTACTATTGAGTCTTTTTCGAACAGCGGCTTTCGTAGGAGTTGTTGCTCTTCTTTTCTTTCGTTTTGCAAATGCTCGTTCCAGTAGTATTTTTAGCTTCTGAATCACCAACTCTTTATTCCTCAGTTGAGATCTCTTTTCTTCAGCGGTAATAATCAAATCCTCTTCTTTGGTCAACTTTGAGCCAAGGAATGCTACCAGCTTGGATTTTTCAATCTCCGTCAAGGCTTGAGAATTTGAAATATTGAATCTTAAGATAACCTTGGATTCTACCTTATTTACACTTTGTCCGCCAGGACCACTACTTCTTGCAGTTGTAAGTTCGAGTTCCGAAAAAATTCGTTCTAAAACATTTTTCATTATTTTTGTACTTTTCAAACATCGCAAATTTCAATAGATTCTTGCAAAGAAACCAGTACATCGTCTTTTGTTGGAATAAACTCCTGTGCTACATAACCAGTATAACCCGTCTTCACTATGGCCTGCATAATTGCTGGATAGTACAACTCCTGAGTTTCATTGATCTCGTTTCTGCCCGGTACACCTCCTGTGTGGTAATGACCGAAAAAGGTATGATAATCTTGAATATTGCGAATGATATCTCCTTCCATGATTTGCATATGGTAGATATCGTAAAGTAATTTGAAATGTTCCGACCCGAGTTCCTTACATAAGGAAACACCCCACAATGTATGATCACATTGATAGCCTTTATGATCTACCTTACTATTAAGCAGTTCCATCATCACAGTCACGTTAAGCTTCTCCGCATATGCTACAAGTGGTGCTAAGCCTTCGGCACAATGCTTTATTCCTTCCTCTTCTGACAGGCCATCACGTCTATTTCCTGAGAAACAAATCACATTTTGAATTCCCGCTTGGGATGCCTTTTTTATCAAATCTTTATATTTCTTCTGGAGCTGTTTATGTAATCTTGGATCATTGAAACCTTCCTCCAGACTAAATTCCTCTGGATTGACCATGCAGCATTTTAATCCGCTTTTCTGTACTACTTCCCATTGAGAAGGTTTTAGCAAATCAATCCCTACCAAACCCATAGCTTTTGCCTTGATACAAAGCTCCTCTAAGGGTATTTTGCTGTAACACCAGCGACTTACTGAATGATTGATATTCCCTTTTAACATAGGTTTTACTGGGGTTTCGTTTTTACTTTGAAAGGAGGAGCCTAACCCGGTAGCTAATGCTCCAGTGACCATCAATTTAAGTGCATCTCTTTTTTTCATAATTTAAAAGGGTATTCTGCCCGAATTGTATATTGGAAGATGAATGATCATGTCGAATAAACGATATCACCATTTTCATCCCACTTGGCAATATCATTCCTTTTTGATTGATCTATACATTTAACAAGCCACTCCGGCTCATAGCTTAGCCCATGACTTTTGAGCACATCTTCGGGTACTCCGTCCCAAATGTTGGGTTGGTTACCCAAATAGCCCAAAGTCTTCATCCCAGCCTCTGAAGTATAATATCCTGTAAGTGTGAGATTCCTCATTAGATTAAAAAACTTGATGCCAATCTGCAGTTCTGGTGTTTTTACATCTGGAAAGGCTATTTCATCACATAGTTCCTTCCTTTGCTTTTCTTCGATGCTTTTGAACGCTATATTAAAACGTTTATTTGATCGATTGTCAAGCCACATAATCCCTCCACGAATAGGCAATTGATGTTTGGGTATGTCCTTGACAATAAAGTCGACAAAACCGACAACAGCCGCTTCATCAGTTGATGGATGGTGAGCTATTGGAGGCAAAATAATATCAATTAGCACAGCCAAGGTTGCTAACTCGTGCGCATTTAAAAATTCCTCAGATAATATTCGTTTGTCTCTTTTCTCCTCTTCCTTTGTGCGCCCATAGCCCTTGATTTCAGTATCTGTCACTCGTTTTTTGTTATCCAAAGTGCCACACGAGTTCAACGCAAGTCCTGTGGCAAGTGAGCCCACCAATAGTGATTTTAATGTTTCACGTCTATCCATTAGATATTTTGTTTTTTTAGTTCGTCAATGATATAATCCGAAGCTCTCCAGGCCAATGCCATAATCGTCCATGTTGGATTTTTATCTGCTTGTGATACAAACGGTCCACCATCCAGCACAAACACATTAGGAACGTCATGAAGCTGTCCAAAAGAATTTGTGACAGAGGTCTTAGCGTTCACTCCCATTCTGGTAGTGCCTACTTCATGAATAATTCTTCCAGGGTTTAGCAAACCATAGTCTTTTTCTATACCAGGCTTTTCACCAATGACTTGCGCTCCCATAGCATCATATACTTCTTCGAATGTATCATGCATATGCTTGCTTTGTAAGCGCTCATGATCTGACCATGAATAGTGAAATTTCAATACTGGTATTCCCCATTCATCGACAACTTCATCGTCAATCTCACAATAATTATCTATTCGAGAGATACATTCTCCCCGTCCGGCTAACCCTATCATTGACCCGTAATATCTCTTCACATCTTTATGCAATTGCTCCCCATAACCCCCTACTCTTTGGCCCACATATTTATTCATCTCATTGACACCAAACCCAAAGCCGTAAGACGGCATGCTCATACCTCCCCAGAGTTCTATGTGATATCCTCTCGGAAAATCTAATTTATCCTTAACGTTATTTTTCCACCAAGGGGTATAAACATGAAGCCCACCAACACCATCTTCATTATAAATTTTCCTATTCATTAAATGTGGAACAAAAGCCATCCGACTGGTACCCGTCGAATCATGTAAATATTTACCGACAAGTCCGCTACTGTTTCCAAGTCCATTTTCATATTTTGTACTTTTTGAATTCAATAAAATTCTAGCTGACCCGCATGCAGAAGCGGCAAGTATTACCAACTTACCTTTTAGGCTGTATTCCTTTCGGTCTTTTTTATCAACATATGAAATTCCTGTTGCTTTACCTTGTTTATTCACAATAACCTCTCTTACCATCGCGTCGGTATACAAATCTATTTTTCCACCAGATTTTTGTGCTGGAAATATCAAACAAGTTCCTGAAGAAAAGTCAGCATGAACCGAGCATCCCCTCGCACATTGTTGACAATAAAAACACACCCCTCGATCTGCATTTATTCGCTGCGTGAGGATGGAAAGACGGGAAGGAATGACGGGAAGACCTGCCTTTCGTGCAGCCTTAATATAATACAGTTCATGAAGCCTAGGCTTAGGTGCTGGAAGAAATATACCGTCGGGTTCGTTGTATATTTTTTCTTTACTCCCAAAGACGCCTAATAGCTTGTCCAACTTATCATAATAAGGCTTTACATCTTCATACCCAATTGGCCAATTTTCTCCTAACCCATCTATGTCTTTTCGTTTAAAATCCAAGGGCCCAAAACGCAAAGAAATACGTCCCCAATGATTGGTTCTTCCGCCTAACATTCTCGACCTAAACCAGTCGAATTTTGTTCCATTTTTCTGCGTGTATGGTTCGCCTTCAATCTCCCATCCACCATAAGCACTGTCAAAATCTCCAAATGGCCTGACCGAGGATGCACCTCTCCGAGGAGACTCCCAAGGCCAACGGAGTTGCGTCCTTTGATCAGGGTTGGCCGGATCAAAATATGGGCCGGCTTCCACGAGCGCAATTTTCAATCCAGCAGATGCAAGTCGATTAGTAGCCATGCCTCCACCGGCACCTGAGCCAACAATGATTACATCATATTCTTTGGGGTTTTCTTTTATTTGCATAAACTGTTTTTTAATTAACTTTTAAATTAAGGCTACAGATTTTCTTAGCGATTTGATGGTCAACTCAATAGCTTTTTCATCATTCATTGCGTTTAATGTTTTATTGAATGGTTCCGCTCTTATTGGGCCTTTATAACCTATGTCTCTTAATGTAGCTAAGAAGGGTTTCAAATCTATAACACCAGTGGCCAAAGGCAATGCTCTCTCCCAATCTAATTGATCATCAGCAGTTCTACCGATAACAGCATCATTGAGGTCTACAGTCACAATATTTGCAGGTTTCAACTTTGCTAAATCTGCCAAAGAATCTTTGGCACAGTAGAAATGAAAGCTATCGAGCTGATAAGCGATTGAAGGGTGATCAATAGATTCCACCAGCTCAGTCACTTCACTTAAAGTTCTTATAAAAGAATACTTCTCACTGGTCATCAATGTTTTAGGACCAACGTATTCAAGTCCTAATTTAATGTTAAAATTACTAATAATATTAGCAATTTTACTTAGTCGAAAAACATGCAGGTCAAAATTTTGTCGATAGGTTAAAGAGGAGTGTGTGGGCATTATCCAAGTGTTCATGGAGGACACTCCCACTTCAGCCAGCACTTCACAACGTCCCTTTAGCAGGTCCAAATCCATTTTAAAGGATCGTTCATCACTTCGAAACTGCACCGGAAGTCCTGCAGCATCCCATGATAAATTGTTACGCTTCATCTCCTTTACATAAGCTTTCCGCTTGGTAGATGAGATAGCGTTAAGGTCATCGATGAGTGGCGTAATCGCATCAAATTTAAACCTTTTTGCATAGTCTAATAATTGAATATGATCACACACTACTCCTATTGCTCCGGGGTGGAGACTTAGCTTAAAATTTGATTGCATAATTTTAGGAAAAATGGTTACAGGGTCCATTGAAAAACCAGCCAATGCAAGGCCTGATGTCTTTAAAAATTCTCTTCTGACAATACGACTCATCTAGGAAAATAACAGAAATCTAGCTGCTATCAAATGAATTCATTCAGATTCATTAATTTGACGGCTCAATTAAAAGACTATGACCCCTTATATAGCTGAATTTATTGGTACCTGTATTTTGATCATTTTTGGAAACGGTGTAAATGCCAACGTCTCTTTAAATAAAACTTATGCTCAAAACTCAGGCTGGTTGGTCGTTTGTTTAGGCTGGGGATTAGCCGTTTTTATTGCGGTCTATATTGCAGGATCGATAAGCGGGGCACACATCAATCCAGCAGTGACTTTGGGATTGGCCATTGCTGGAAAATTTGAATGGTCAGAGGTACCGTTTTACTGGCTCGCACAACTACTCGGCGCATTCTTTGGAGCGTTAATTACTTTCCTCCATTTCAAGCCCCATTTTGATGCTACTGATGACCCGAATACGACGCTTGGATTGTTCAGTACTGCTCCGGCGATCAAGCATACTTTAAGTAATCTCGTCTCGGAAATTATTGGAACTTTCGTCCTGGTTTTTTGTATTTTCTTTTTAGTTTCTGGTGATGGTCTTGGCTCGTTAAGTGCTTTGCCTGTCGCTTTGCTTGTTATCGCTATTGGCCTCTCTCTTGGAGGCACTACAGGATTTGCAATTAATCCAGCAAGGGACTTAGGTCCTCGGATTTTTCACGCCCTCGCTCCTATCAAAGGAAAAGGAAAAAGCAACTGGAGTTATGCTTGGATCCCAGTGGTCGGCCCATTGATTGGCGCAGCTTTAGCTGCTGGTTTATTTGGTCTCCTCATCTGAATTTCTCAACCTAATTTTAGTTAAATTTTTAGCTTTCCAATGAAAAAATATCATCAAATCAATTGGTTATTTTCTAAATACCTAGGCTCATTGTTAATAGCACATGTACCGACAAAATATTAAAACGAATGTCTAACTCTGCCAAAAAAATGATGTAGCCAGTCAGCAGTCCGAGGAAAAAGAGACCCTCCTAAAAGAAATTCATGATAGGGTCAAAACAACCTTCAGATCATCAGCAGTTTACTTGATTTGCAAAGGAGAAATATCAAAGATGAAACTGCATTGATGGCGCTCGACGATGGTCGAACCAGAGTAAGTGCGATGGCGCTGATCCACCAAAAACTTTATCAAAACGAAAACATAAGAAGCATTTGTTTTAGAAAATATGCTGAGCAGCTTTCAGCAATGCTAGCCAACATATATGCAACCGATAATAAAGTAAAAATCTCCCTTCAAGGAGAGGATGCCTTACTCGACATAGATACAGCTATACCGCTGGAATAATAATGAATGAACTCACCAGCAATGCATTCAAATATGCACTTAGCAATTCGGGCGATGGATCACTTCAATTAACGCTCAAAGAAGAGTACACCGGAAGCTTTAAAATGACCGTAAAAGATTCTGGACCTGGATTACCAACTTTGTATGACATCAATACGATCACATCTTTAGGATTACGCCTTGTCAAAAAGCTAAGTAAACAACTATGTGGCGCGTAAGCTTACCAATTTGATGATGGGTGCGCAATTCGTGATCACTTTTAGAGATACCTTATCTCGCAACAAAATTGCGTGATATCAGCCTACTATTCATATTGCAATGACTTTACCGGATTAGCGTAAACAGCCTTTATCACGTGAAAACTTATCGTCAGCATGGCGATGCTCAAAGCCAATACAATCCCAATTACAAAAACAACTGGGTTGATGGCTACTCGATAAGCGAAATTTTCTAACCATCTTGTAAGAAACAAATAGGTCAATGGTGTTGCCATTACAAAGGCGATCACGATCATGATCGCAAAGCTTTTTGAAAGTAAAATCATCAGTTGATTCATACTCGCACCCATCACTTTGCGAATGCCTATTTCTTTGATCCTTCTCTTTATAGCGATAGACGCCAATCCAAATAGTCCCATACAACCAATAAATATGGATAATACTGCCATGATCGAAACCACCGAACCCATTTGGTCATCAGCCTTATATAGTTCGCTAATATGGTCATCCAAAAACTCATAACGCAATGGATATTTGGACACGAAAGCATTGTATACGCGCTCCACATCAGCAATAGATTGAGCCACATTGGCACCATTGATTTTTACAGAAATTTCATTAAAATTCCAATCGGAATGAATCACCATCGAAAGCGTGTTCACCTTATGATGTAACGAGTTGAAATGAAAATCTTCGGTAACACCAATAATCGTTCCCAATGAATCATTGGGATAAAAATCATGTCCTACTTTGCGCCCAATAGGATCTTCAAAACCTAATTCCTTTGCAAAAGATTCGTTGATAATAAAAGATAACCCGTCATCCGCCGCATATGCTTTTGAGAAATCACGACCTGCCACCAGTTTAATTCCATAAACGTCCAAGTAATCATAGTCAACCAGCACATTCGATGGGGTAATATTAACAATTCCACTATCCATTTTAGCCTTAAATCCCCATTGATGGAAGTTATTCCCAAGCCTTTGACCAGACCCAGCTACACCAAGAATATTCGATTCTTTAAGTAGCGCAGTTTTAAGTTGATCATATTTATCGTTCGCCTCATCATTCATGGAAATCAACATGATATGATCTTTTTCAAACCCAATATCCTTGCTTTTGATAAACATCAACTGCTGAGTAACCACTAGCGTACTCACGATCATGGCTAGTGCCAAGCTAAACTGCACCACCACCAGAGCACTTCTCAGGTAAGACTTCTTCTCGGAGACATTGATGCCTTTCAAAACCACCACTGGTTCAAAGGAAGACAAATAGAACGAAGGATATAACCCGGCAATAAGACCAAGGCCTAGCACCGTAAGGGTGATAACTCCCAATAATATCGGATCTAGAAAAATACCAAATGAGAGTTGTCTGTCTATCAAGTGATTCAGAAATGGTAAGAACAACAGCGCAAGTCCAACTGCAATAAATAAGGAAATAAATGCGAGCATAATGCTCTCAAACATGAACTGATACACCAATTGGCTCTTGAAAGCGCCAATGCTTTTTCTCACGCCTACTTCCTTGGCTCTGTTTGCTGCACGTGCCGTCGTTAGATTGGTGAAATTCACCGCTGCGATGATCAAAATAAGCAGGCCGATGAGTACAAAAACATCCAAATACTCTCCGTTAAATTTTCGGTAATTATTATAATCGTGCTCTATGCCTGAGGAAGTCAAATGAACATCGGCAAACGGTTGCAAATACAATTTGTAGATATCATCCACATCTTCATTTCCAGTAGCTCGACGTAGGAAATCTGGAAACCTTGAGCGCATGTCTTCAGTATCGGCCGATGAAGTAAGCAGTAAATAGGTATTCATATAATTACCTCTAAACTCACTATCGAAGCTCTTGATATCGTCTTTTACGGAATAGGTCCATACAGCCATTTCAAATTGAAGATGAGCGTTTTCTGGGATATCTTCGATAACAGCATTGATCGTCCAACGATCCCCATCTACTTCAAATTCTTCACCGATAACATCCACTTTGCCAAATACTTTCCTAGCCAAAGATTCCGTAATGACCGCATGCGACTTTTCATAAATCATACGGTTCTTTTCCCCATGAATAATGGGAAAATCGAATAACCGAAAAAAAGAAGAGTCAACGCCCACCAATTTTTCCGTCATGACTTTCTGCTCTCCCACTTCAACCAGCTGCTCTCCAAACGTCCAAAACCGCGTAAAATCAAGTACTTCAGGAAACTCCTTATACAGTGTTGGTCCCATGCCCGGCATAGTCAGCGCCACATGTTGTGTGTTGGTTCCAGGAAAACTTTGAATCTCACACAATCGATAGAGCTCATCCTTTTTAGTGTGAAAGGAGTCGAAAGATTTTTCATCTTGTATAAAAAGATAAATCACCATGCAAGCGGCTATACCAATGGCCAGACTCATCAGATTAATGGTAGAGAAACTTTTGTGCTTAAGCATGTTTCGCCAAGCAGCTTTAAAATAATTTTTCAGCATTGATATTGAGTTTGAGTTTTCGAATACTGGAAAGTCCTTTATTATTCCAGGTCTAAAAAGTTTGATTACATCCAGCCAAGCACCGATGGTTGCTTTTTTCGGATTGTTTTGTATTCTTCTTTCAAAAAGTTCATTCAGGTCACCCTCCACATCTTCCAATATCTCCGGATCGCAAAACAATTGGAGCAGCTTTGAAGGCGATTTTGGAAACGTTCTTTTGCCGGAGTTCATTAAAATTTGAATTCCAGTGACATGTTGGGTATAGCCTCCCACAACGATTTTCTTGTGTACATCACTTGGGTCAGCACTTTCTGCCCATAAGGTGTGACTTTAAAATAACGCTTTCGCTTACCTCCCCGAACTGCTGTCGCTTCACCAAATGCCGAATCGAGAAAGCCCTTTTTTTCCAAACGCTTGAGCGCCGTGCGCATGGCGCCAACACTGACCTTTCTGTTAAGCCTACTTTCAATATCGTCTTTTATGCTAATCCCATAAGCATCCTCATTCAATACTGCCACAGTCAACATCACTATCTCTTCAAATTCACCGATCGTTTCCTTACCCATCTTATTAAAGTCCTAATTGTAACTTAAATATATAAGTCCTAATTGTAATCTTTATTAATACTCCTCCTTTTTAAAAAGGTTACATCTTTTATTCCGTGGAATTCAGAAGGTGATTATACAAACAATTGCCTCAACTAGGTGGCAATTTCAAGTCCCCCATAAGCCAATGATTAGGGCGTCCGGGCGGGCTGTCGACTATATCTTTTTCCAGAAAGAGAAAAAGGATGCCGTCTCCATCCCTGACGCTCGTACCCCGAACCAAGCACATCCGAATACGACAATTACCATATTCAATTTCGACGTATGAACTCATAAAAGTTGTTTTAAGTATTCATTTTAGCGGTTTACTTGAAACTGACTTGATGGACATGAGTATCTTTGACAAGGGCTGCCTGAACGATTAATACGAATTCGAGTAACCCATTTTCATAACTCGGCAGCACTTAGGTTGGGTCAGGCAATGTATTTGTACACATTGCTAAAATTAAAATATAGTGTTTCAAATGCTATGTCAGAAACACTGTATTCCATCATAACTTTTAAGTTTCAAATGGAAGACTTAGAAGAACAGTCGCTTTTTATAGATGGCCTCTTGAATTAAATATGACCTTCCCTCTGTAAGCAAAGCACGTCATCTCGAACCTTCCAAGTTGATCGAAAACGTACATTTTAAACAAATATCCATCATTTGTCAACAAAACTATCTGGGCACGAGTCGCTAAACGGAAATAAATGACGCGAAATGATAAGGCGATATTTAGCTTCATTAACTTTACTATATAATTTCAAATCACAAATTTATCGATGGTAAGCAAATCACTACTTTATTTATCGACAGCCATTTTACTGATGGGTGGTATTTACCTTTTTAGTTATCTAAATACCGAAAGCAAGATAGCTCCACTATCTTCTAAGGCTATAATCCCTGATTTACTGCTCAACAATACAAGTGTTTACTATCAAGAGCATGCCATCAATCGAAGTATCAAGCAACTTGATAATGTGGTTAAAGCAATCAAGAACATAGCCATTGATCTCGACCCAGAAAGCAAGAGAATTCTTGATTTGTCGATCATTGATTTAATTGAAGTGAGAAAAGAAATAGCCAACGATAGCGTAGACTCTGAACATTTTGATGATGCATTTAGCAAAGTATTAAATGCACTAACACTGGCTGAATTAAGGGTATCCGAGGCGTTATTAGAGACAAATCATGGAAAAGAAGCCAGGGTTGCTTTAAAATATGGAATGTATCACTTAAGCAACACATTGAAATTTACCACCGGCAAAAAAAAGGATTACGAAATTCATCTTTATAACGAGCTTGATTCACTCCTTGAAAACGGCAAATTAAGTCACGACGAAATGATCGTCCGATTGGAAAAAATGATCAGTGAACTCGACTCCCTGATTGAGTAATTAAAAAATTTGACTAATACCTCTTGCCATTAAGCCTGCAAGCCAAGGCATAAAAAACACAATAGCCAATTCGATATAAATGAATTTTTTAATAATAGCGGGCACTTGAACCGTCTCTTTTAGTTTGGCATTTGTAATAAAAAAAATGGTTGGATAAATAGAGAGCAAACCTACAACAATGAATAAGCTGAATTTCAAGACAAAAATCCAATTGTCACCATAAAAGTCAGATGGTTTGCCTAGGTCGCCAAGCCACATCCATACCCCCATACCTGTTGTTAGAATAGCGCCCAATCCATAAAGCCCGTCGATTTTGGTAAGCAGCTTAAGTTCCTTCGCCGACATCTCTTTAGTCACAAACACAGCCTCAAAAAATAGCGAAGAGACGACTAAAAAAATTCCAACATAATGAAGATAGCGTACGATTAGAAGTAATTCCAATTTAGTTTAATTCAGATTGATTATTTATTTCACAAAAACAGCCTATTCATATGTACTCATTAATACATAAAAATAGCGTAGAGGGCGTAAATATGACGAAAATTTATCGTTTAACCCTTTTTCAAAAACTTAATAAATATTTCCGTACCCATTCTTGGTGCAATAGAATTGTGGGCAGGCTCCATGATCTCCATCTGAAATTTTTCAGAGAAGAGCGTGATATATTCAAGCTGACTTCCACCAAAAGGAGGTTTATCCACATTCATTGGCGCATCCCAAAGTAAGCCAACAAGTTTGCTATTTGGGCTGAGCAATTGTTCCATTTTATCAACGTACTTCTTTCGTAAATCTGGGTCAATAGCACAAAAGAACGTCTGCTCAATAATCAAATCGTATTTTCCGATATGATCAAAAAAATCTCCCAAAACGTAATTTATTTTCTCTCCTAGCCTCGACCTGACTTGGTCCATAGCTTCTCGTGATATGTCTATGATTGTGATGTTATTAAAACCTTTCTCCAAGAGGTATTCAGCCTCATAGGCATTTCCAGAACCAGGTATCAAAACCGCGATGTTTTTATTGACTAATTGGTCTATATACGCTTTAATTGGTGTAGAAGGAAAACCTATATCCCAACCTATTTGACCCTTTTCATAACGATTTTCCCAGTATTGCTCATTAAATTTTGTCATATTACTAAAAGTATAAAGTATGTCTCTATTAATTAGTTTTTGCACACTTAATTTGTTAACCTGAGGATAGAAAAAAACAACATCTATGACATTTGACAACTATGAATTTCAAGAACACTATGATGAAATGTTTAGCGGAGCTGAGGACATCAGGCCTCATTATCAGCCCTTCAAGAATGAAATAGGAAAACTTAGCGATAAGCAACTTCAAATACTCAATGATTCCACTGACAAGGCACAGCGTACATTAGGAATGACCTTCAACTTATATGACGATTCTGGGGATTTGGAAAAAGTGCTACCGCTCGACTTAGTACCAAGAATAATACCTGGCTCTGAGTGGCATTTATTAAATACCGGGCTCCAGCAAAGAGTGCGAGCACTCAATATGTTTTTGCAGGATATATACAATGAAAAAGATATTTTAAAAAAAGGTATTGTTCCAGAAGAGCTTGTTCTCAATTCCCAAGATTATCTCACGGGGTGTGAGGGCTTCACTCCTCCGCAGGGTATCTGGTGCCATATTACAGGAAGCGATATCGTACGTGATAACGAGGGGAAATTCTTCATCCTTGAAGATAATCTTAGATGCCCTTCTGGCGTGTCTTATATGCTCGAAAATAGAGAAATTATTAAGCGGGCGTTTCCAAAGCTTTTTGCAAGTCAAGGCGTAAGACCTGTTGCCGATTATCCTGGACTACTTAGACAGATGTTGCAATACCTTTCTCCTAAGAGTAATCCTGTCATCGCTGTATTGACTCCTGGAATTTATAACGCTGCTTATTTCGAGCATTCTTATTTGGCACAGCAAATGG
Organism: Cyclobacteriaceae bacterium; assembly: GCA_047635055.1. GTDB lineage: Bacteria > Bacteroidota > Bacteroidia > Cytophagales > Cyclobacteriaceae > JAVJRN01. The sequence continues at coordinate 23,936 of JBLIIJ010000033.1, forward strand.
GCGTTGAACTTGTCTCAGGAGCTGATTTGATTGTTAAAAATGATTTCGTTTACATGCAGACGACTTCAGGTTTAGAGCAGCTTGATGTTATTTATCGACGAATCGACGATAAATTTATGGATCCCCTTGCTTTCAATCCAAAATCGCTTTTAGGTGTCCCTGGTCTTTTTAAGGCTTATAAAAAAGGAAACATCGCCATTGCTAATGCGCCCGGAACAGGAGTCGCAGATGATAAAGCAGTATATGCCTATGTCCCACGTATCATCGAGCATTACTTACAAGAAGAAGCAATTATTGATAATGTCCCGACTTACTTATGTAGAGAAGAAAAGGATAGAAAATACGTACTGGACAACATAGAACAATTGGTGGTAAAAGAGACAAACGCGGCTGGTGGTTACGGAATGCTCATTGGACCAAAAGCGGAAAAAGCAGAGCATGATAAGTTCAGAAAACTCATCACCGATAACCCCACCAACTACATCGCTCAACCCACACTTTCACTTTCTACTGTGCCAACAATGGCTTCTGGTGAGATAGGCCCGCGTCATGTAGATTTACGACCATACATCCTCTATGGCAAGGATATAAACGTAGTGCCCGGCGCACTTACTCGTGTGGCTTTGAAAAAAGGCTCGCTTGTCGTAAACTCCTCCCAAGGTGGTGGTAGCAAAGACACTTGGGTCCTTTTTGACTAACCATCATTCTATTCTAAATTTAAAGATTCAAAGAAAAAAATGTTAAGCAGAGTAGCAAATTCAGTCTATTGGCTGGGAAGATATATAGAACGTGCAGAAAATTATGCAAGGTTCATCGATGTGAATTTTAATTTGGAATTAGACTTACCACCTAATGTAGGTCAACAATGGCAACCATTAATTGCTGCGACAGGCGACAAAGAATTATATGAGAAATATAATAAAGGTTATAGTAGAAGTCAAGCCATTTATTTCTTAGCCTTCGATAGTCAGAATTCCAATTCCATATTCAATAGCATCACTTATGCTCGTGAAAATGCAAGAATAGTAAGAGAAAACCTCTCCACTGAGACTTGGGAAGTGCTCAACGAATTGTTTTACTTCATCAAAGAGCAAAAACAAAAAGAAGTATGGAAATATGAGGACCCAAGGGAATGCCTTGTCGACATCAGGAAAAAAATTCAATTACTAAATGGCTTAAGTTACGACTCAGCACCGAGAACACAGGGTTGGTATTTTACCAAGCTCGGCCAATTCATCGAACGAGCTGACAAAACATCACGTATTCTCGATGTTAAATATCACATATTATTACCCTCAGTAGAGCAGGTAGGTTCTCCTCTTGATTTCCTTGGCTGGTCAGCATTGCTCAAATCAGTAAGTGGATACAACTCCTTCAGAAGGGTTTATGGTCGAACAGAAGCTACTTCTGTGGTGGAATATCTGGTATTGAATAGGTATTTTCCGAGATCAATATTATTTTGTCTCATCAACGCAGAGCAATGCTTACGCGAAATTGAAGGTACGACTGGAAAATTGGGCTTTTCAAACCGTATAGAGAAAGAGATTGGTATTCTCAGGTCCAGACTCGAATTCTCTGAGGTTAGAGATGTCATTGATTTTGGCTTACATGAATACCTTGATGAAATACAGCAAGACCTCAATAGTTTATCTGATCAGCTCGCTGAGCGATACTTCACTGTTCAGTCAAATGTTATTCAAAGCCAACAATCTCAATAAATGACTTATTGTCTAGGTATTTTAAGTAAAGAAGGCGTTATCGGTTTAGCAGACACCAGAATAACTACTGGTTCTGATACGACCACAGCTAAAAAACTTTACACTGTGAATCGTGAAAAGCATGCCTTCTTTATCATGACCTCTGGCTTACGGTCTGTTAGGGACAAGGCGATTACCTATTTTAACGAAGTGGTAGAAAGTAAAGAGGCAAATTTTACCAAGCTTTATCAAGCAACTAACAAATTTGCCGAACAGTTACGACTTGTGTCGGGTGAAGACAAACAATCTCTTTTCGAATCTGGCCTTGATTTTGACCTTCACGCCATTATTGGTGGGCAATTGGAAAATGACAAAGAGCCTAAGCTCTTTCTACTTTATCCGGAAGGAAATTGGATAGAAATTAGTAAGGGCACTCCTTATGTGATTATCGGGAATGCAGGGTTTGGCATCCCAATTCTAAAGCGCTCATTGACGTATGAGTCAAGTCTTGAGTTTGGCTTAAAAAGTGGATTCCTTTCCTTTGATGCCACTAGAATTTCTGCCAATGATGTCGCTTATCCTATTGATACTGTTGTCCTACGAAAAGATGAATATGAATTAATTGACAAACGATTTGAAGAAAAAGAACTCGGACATATTGCAGAATACTGGAATAACCGTCTGAAAGAAGGGATTGACGCTTTACCAGCTATAAGTCTTAAGAAAGCACTTGTAAAAGACGACACTCAACTGAGCATCGTATAATCATGATATTCAAAATAGAACACAACACCTTATACCAGTATTCCGACAAAGTATTCGTAGAGCCTCATTTTTTATATTTTTCCCCTTCTTATCGATCTTTTCAGACTATTGATAAGTTTGAGTTGAATGTCAGCCCATACCCTACAGGTAAAAGCAACGGTATTGATATCGAAGGAAATGGATATTCGCAAATTTGGTTCGACGAACTTCTTGATGGCTTTAGCATTAAAGCGTCAATGGAAGTAACCTCACACGATTATAATCCATTTGATTTTCTCCCACAGCCTATTCCTTCGTGGGGAGAATCATATGCTCAATACCTAAAATACATTCCAATAAGGGGTGATATCAAAATATGGTCTCAACAAGCAAGAGCCGATGATACCATCAATTATTTGATAAACCTCAATCAATTGGTCAATCAAAGAGTAACGCATGAGACGCGCTATGAGGAAAACATTTTGACCATTGAGGAATGTTTTGACCGAAAACAAGGATCTTGCAGAGACCTATCCTACTTGATGATACAACTCTTAAGATCAGAAAATATACCTGCTAGATTTGTGAGCGGTTATGCCTTCAACCCTGAGCTTTCCGCAGGAAATGAATTACATGCTTGGGTTGAAGCGTTCATTCCTGGTGGAGGTTGGATTGGTGCAGACCCAAGTGCGGGAGTATTAACGACAAACAATTATGTTCCTGTTTGTGCCTCTTTGGATCCTAAAAAAACCTTACCTGTTCAAGGAAACTATCGGGGAAATGCTACCTCTAATTTATCAACGGAAGTCATCATTAAAGAAATAACTCAATAATTAACATTGAATTCGTCCGATTTATCGGTGCAGTAGCAGGAATCAACTAAGTTTCAATTTAAAATAGACTAATCGCTCAAGGAAAAAAATATGTACGGAATTATAGATTTCACCAAAATAGTTGAAGAAGCTTGGAACGATTATGACAGTTCAAGGCTAATAAAATATGTTGAAGATATCAGTGCAAAGGTATCAACCAATCATGTTTATAGGATTTGGTTTGAAGAAGGTGGCAACATTATCGGAAAGCTTTCATATTTCGGTAAGTATGAAGATTTTGTTAATGATCACAAAATAGTCAATGCCTTAGCGACGAATCTCACTGAACCCTTTGAGAATTTTGTTGCCAAATCTCTGACCAAGTTTGGAGAGTTATATGCTTACCGATATGAAAATACGATTTTAGATGCTTGGGTTGTGTTTTATAACCCTATTCAAGTCGGCATCAAGCCACCAGCCATTCAGAGTGAAAAACAAATTCAATTACTCGCCATCGAATTGGCGAATTTCCATTTGGCTTGCCATAAGGTAAGAAATACGCTTCCTCAAGGTTTTAAACAAGTAAACGATGACATCCATCATTTACAGCAGATCTTAGAAACAGACGAGGGTAAGTACGAACACCGCACGAACTTAGACAATATCAAAAAACAGTGTGATCTCCTTTTCGAAAATATGGATAAAATTGGTATCCAAAAAAACGATTCTATGCCTGTTTTTGTTGATTGGAACATTGGCAACTTTTCCGTAACTAAAGAGTTTAAGTTTTTCTCTCGCTGGGATTATGACTGGTTTAGAATGAGCAGCCGTGTAATGGATTTCTATTTTTTCAGTCGAGTATGTTCATCTGCAGGCGATAAAACTGTTTTTAGCTATTTGATAGACCCGCTAATGGAAGATAGGTTCTTAGTTTTTCTAAAAGCCTATCACAATGTCTATCCATTAACTGTAAGCGAAGTTAAATTTATTAAGGAAGCCTATCGTTTCTTCATATTGAACTATGTCATTAAAGATGGCAGATATTTTTTCCATGAAATATATGCCACCAAACTTCAATTAGAAGCACATGAATTATATTTTCCTAACTTGGAGAAAAATTTTAATGAAGACAAAATTCTAAAAGCCCTAAACTTATAATATGGAAATTGTTCCTTTTGAGTCTGTTGCCATCAATTACAAAACAGTATTCTTCGATGCTTTTGGTGTTCTTAAAAACCAAAGTGGCTTATTACCCGGCATTGAAAAAACCTTTGACTTCTTAAAAGAGCATGATATAAATTTTTATATCATCACCAATGATGCTTCTCGTGGACCAAAAGAACTCGCCGCGAGCTATCAGGAAAAAGGCCTTACTCAAATAACAAAGAGTAAAATCATTTCTTCAGGTATGCTTGCCCGAGATTATCTTAAGTTGAAGGTAAAAGAAGGAACGATCGCCTACTTAGGAACCAAAGAATCAGCACATTATTTGGAAACGCTCGCATTGAAAACCATCTCAATTGCTGACCTCAACATTGAAGAAGATGCTGACGACATCTCTGCGTTGGTTATCTTGGATGATGAGGGTTTTGACTGGAATCATGATCTGAATAAAGCAGTCAACCTTCTAAGAAGAAAAAATATCGCGACAATTGTTGCTAATACCGACAAATACTACCCTGTAGCCGGCAAAGAAGTAGCCATCGCTGCTGGTGGTATTGCGAACTTATTAGAGGATATAGTAGGTAAAAATATCATACGTTTCGGAAAACCAGACGCCCAAATGTTCATTTTTGCTTACGAACATTCCATTAAAAACGGAGACACTAAAGACAAAAATAAAATTCTCATGGTCGGTGATACACTGACGACCGATATACTAGGCGGGAATAAATTTGGATTGGATACAGTGCTCGTGTTGACAGGTAACACGATTGCATCTCAAGCCGAAATAAGAATACAGACTAAAGGAATTATTCCCACTTTCGTATGTGAGTCTGCTGTTATTAAGTAATTGATTATCGCTGTGGCGTTGAAATGAACCAAAACAACTCCAAACCATGGTTATCAATACAATACCCGAGGAGCATTGACTTCCTACAGCTTTTAGTTCGAGTCATTGCTTTTTTCTTTTTAGTAGGGATATTGATGTCATTTCCATTGTGGATACCAACAAGGGATATCCCACTGCTCCCTCTTTACCCTATTCATTCGTACCTCGCTCCAATGATCAACTGGGTTGCACTCGTAAGTATGATTTGCTCACTTGGTTTGATTATTTGGAGGACTAAAAAAGAATTTGTGTGGATATTCATGCTTTCGCTTGCGATCATCCTAAGTCAGGACCAGCTGCGATGGCAACCTTGGGTCTATTTGTATTCGTTTTTAATAATCCCGTTCTCAATTTCAAATGACATTTCTGACAAAGGTATAATCACGTATTTACGCTTGGTCATTATAGCGGTCTATTTATGGAGTGGTATCCATAAAATGAACCCTCACTTCGCCAATGAAAACTTTCAATTTATAATCGATACCTACTTCGGTTTTCTACCAATGGACAGTCGATCAATCATTTTGAATATGGGGTATTTTATCCCTTTGATAGAAATATTGACGGCTATTTTTTTCCTTATTCCTAAAACCAGAAAATTTGGGGTTTATATAGCGATAATAATGCATCTCCTTATCATCGTTCACCTCAGCCCACTCGGCATTGATTCTAATACCATCGTGATCCCATGGAATTTTGCTATGATTTTTATAGTCATCATATTATTTTCCAAAATAAGGATCGCTAGTATGACGCCTCCTCCTTTTCGACGTTATTGGGCGCTTTACAGCTTATTATTTATAATGTATTTTGGGCCAGTCTTGAATAGTTTAGGAATGTGGGATCATTATTTATCTTTTTCACTTTATTCAAACAAAGCGCCACACTTCTACATTGCTTCTGAATACAACTCATTTGGTGCTTATAACCAGAGCGTCGTTCCTTTTATCCGTGAAATAGCCCCATCACGGGGAAAAGGGTATGTGGATGTGAATGCTTGGTGCATGTCCGTGCTCCATGTTCCTTTTTATCCTGAAGAACGGGTTTTTCATCAGCTCACGAGTTTCTTTTGTGCCACTGACCCCAATCCCGATAAGCTATTATTCGTTACTGTAAAACCCAATTGGAATTCGGAAACCGTCCACTCCTTCTCTTGTGAATAAATTTTGTTAAAGCTGTTATTTAGCATCAGCCTCTGGTCAATCAACCATACTGGCCCATATAGTGTGTAGTAAGTTGGATCTAAAAAAAGGTTGGCGCTGAGCGCCAACCTTTTTTATCACGGTAAATTATTAATTTAATTAACCTTTTTTAATCACCTTCCAAAGGTCATTACTAACATTCGTTTTGATAAAATACATGCCTGAAGGCATCATGGTCATATCCACCTTGAATCCAGAACCAACTTTCTGAAAGTCCAGATTATGCATTCTGCCCAAGGCATCAAACATCCAGATTTCTACATTTTCAGGTAGGTTTTTGATATATAACCAATCAGAAGTAGGATTTGGATAAATAGCCATCTCAGGTTCAGCAATGTTCAGAACCACACACTTCACCACTTCAAAGCTTACTCTAGCTGGAGCTGTATTATCCATGGCATCTACTCCCACTACCTCATACATCCCTGACTCAAGTATCAATGACTCCTGCTTAGCACCTATCAGATTACCATCAGTATCGTACCAGTTGTAAGTATGTGCACCAGAAGCAGACACTGTTTTCTTGCCTGAGCTACATTCTTGATCAATAGCAACAGCTACGATTACATCATAGATGGTGAAAGCAACGCTCAAAGTAGCAACATCGGTAACTTTCTCTCCTGCCACATCAGTAACTGACATAATCAATTCATAATCTCCGATATCGTCATAGCCTGGCATCCCTGAAAGCTGTGTCCCAGAAACAGTAGCCCAATCAGGAAATTTATCGAATGAATATGTCAAAACGTCTCCAGTGTCTATGTCCCTAAAATTGGCCATTGGAAAATTAAAGACCCAATCATCCTCCTGGAAAGCGGTAATGCTTCCAAGTCCAGAAACCAATTCCGGAGCATCGTTCACGTTAGCAACAGGAAGCTGATAAGATGCAGTTACAGTTCCCCCATTTCCATCATCGGCTTTCACTGTCAACACCCACGTGTCTACATCATCGTTGGTAGGAGTGCCAACTACAAATCCCGCATTGTAAGTCGCCCAGTCTGGCAACTCTGTTGCCTCAAAAGTGAGCGCATCACCTTCTATATCACTGAACAGCGACGACACACCCAAAGAATAAGGCTGATCTTCAGTTGCAGAATTAATTGATGTCACGATCACCTCTGGCCTGTCATTTACAGCCTGTACATTGACCCGAAATGAACTGGTAACCTCTAATGATCCATCGCTACCTGTCAAAGTCACAAGTGCGGTACCAGATTTATTCGCTGCAGGCATTACTCCTATTGTATAACCTCCAGAACCCGCCACTACACTAATGTTTTCATTGGGTAGCAACGCTGTATCACTTGAAGATGCTGTAATACTCAATTCAGGGAAATCATTGTCAATATCCGATAGTTCTACAAACAATCCTGAAACGCTCAGATCCTCCTGTATGACCTGACTCTGTAAAGCTCCAATTATCGGTGCGTCATTCACAGGATTAACATTGATCTCAAAGGTGGTATAACCCGATTGTCCTCCAGCACTTCCAACCAGATATATAGACTCAATTCCATTATAATTATCAGGAGCTACAACCGTTAATAAACCAGTCGTCTCATCAATAGAAACATTTAAGAAATTACCCCCGATCAGGTCAAATGAGAAGACTGCTCCACTGTTATTCTGATCAGCAAATACATCCGAAAGGTCGAAAGTATAAGTCCCAAAGTCTTCCTCCAGAGTAATAGTACCAGGATCACTGACTACTTGTATATCGGCATTCTGTTGTAAAGAAACAAAAGTCACAGCTTGCTCAACACTAAGTTCCCCGTCGCTAGCCTGAACAATTACATCCTCGACTCCTGAAAAATCAGCAGCAGGTGTCACAGTCATAATAGCACCATCAAAGGATAAGCCAATCTTATCATTACCAGATGGCGTATAAGTCAGATTAGCGCCATCTTCAACATCATTGAAGTAAGCTCCCATATTAAGCGTATATGCCGGAAACCCTTGAACAATCTTCTGTGAAGTAAATGACTTGATAATCTCTGGCTTGTCGTTTACAGCATTGATATTCAAAGTAAAAGTGCGACCCGCAGACCTTGAGGTAGCCGTACCCTGACGGTCATCTGCAAATACGCTTACAGTAAACGTACCATTCACATTTGCATTTGGCACAATTCTAACTGTCGACCCATCTATTCCCACTTTAAAACTAGACGGCTCACTCATCTCCACTGCGTAATCAAATAGCTGGATTCTAGCATCCACATCTGTTGCTGAAAGTGCAATCGTGAGTGAGTTATCCTCATCTACTGTTTGATCTGCAACAGCAGTTACTTCAGGTGGGTCATTGACAGCTTCTACTTCTACATCAAAGCGATCGAAGGCCACATAACTTTCTTGAGTGCCTTTTTCAGTGATCACAACATTTACTGATACCTGACCACTAAAATCCTGTACAGGAGTGATGGTGATCTGACCATTCTCATATGACGTCAAGACTTTACTAGCCATATTAGATTCCACCAAAATATCCACATCATTGTCAGGATCGAGGTATTTAAGGTCCACAACAAATGGCATCTCTTCCACTGTACGCTGATCAGCAATGCGCGTCACTTTAGGTGGGTCATTGACATCCTTAATTTCAATAAGTGCCCAAGCAGTATCAAATTGCTGACGATCAGGATGAAATAACCTGAACTGAATAGAATCCAATCCACCGACCTCTTGTGTCGCTTTAAAATTAAGCAACCAAATTTTTGTGTTCGCTGTAACCTCTGATACCGTAGGTGCTCCCAAGGTTCCTTGACTAGCTATCTGAAGAATTTCGATGGAAGACTGGCTGAGATCAAAATCCCCTAACTCTACTCCAACAAGTCTGAGTTGAACCTCATTATTCTCCTTGACCGTCATTCGACTACCATAAGCAAAAAACAATCCGTCCTCAGAAGTATTTATTCTTCCTCCTGAGGTATTGTCGATCACAAATGAAAGGAAATCAGAGTTACCATTTTCTGTAGTCACCAAAGCAGTAACAAAGACCTTGTTGCCGTTGAACAAATAAGGATCTGAGCCAGCATCTACATCAAAATTAAACGTGATCTGATCATCAATTACTGTATAATTTTCTAAAGGACTAGTATCGTTATACAATTCCTTGATGTCAGGATTTTGAATATCCGAAAGATCATAGTAAGCCAGATTCACTCCGTAAGATGCATTCTTCTTTGCATCATTCCACATGAGCTCCATTGCACCAGAATTTGAATTAAACGTAAGGCCTGAAATCACGTGACCAGCATCTTCCACACGGAAGGCAAATCTCACTTGAGCTGTTTCAGAGCTTTTCTTTGCCCCACTAGTTTCTCTCACCACAAACTCCAGTATATCACTGTAATCCGTATCTGGTTGAAGATCAGTGTTTGGGGTAAAGATGTACTCATTGTCAGTGCCTTCTATCAAGGAAACGGTACCAAGTGCCGGAGGTGAAACCACTTCAAATGCAATTGGATCATCCTCTGGATCATAGCCTTCAAGAATCAGTGATTGACCAGCTTCATAAAACACCTCTTCGGCCAATGAAACAGCCACCGGCGGCTCATTGGGTTCAAGGCTTAGCGTAGGCATCACAAATCCCACAGTCCCACTCCAGACACTATCCGCAGATACAAGTCCGGATTGGGCAGCAGTCTGCCCGACAGAAGAGAAGTGAGAGATCGTCCCAGACGACATCCACCTTCCTCCCAAGGGAGAACTTGTTGCTCGCTGCTCTATCTCCTGTGCTAGTACGGATGTACTAAACAAGATAAGAGCACCTAGGGAAAAAATAATTTTCTTTAATGCTCGCATAGTTTGCATTATTTATTGTTTGCACTAGAAGTTTCGTTGGTTTTTACACCAAGCAACTTTTCGATTTGTGCGAGTCTACTTTCAAGTTTTGCGCTTGATTCCACCTGTGCTTTCAAATCAGTGTTTTCTGTTTCCAGATTCTCAACCTTAGCGTTTAGCTCTTTCACTGCCTCGATTAATACTGCAGTCATAGAAGCATAATTCACGGACTTGTAACCATTTGCATCAGTATTGACCAGCTGAGGAAATATTTCTTCCAGCTCCTGAGCGATCACACCGATTTGTTCAGATTCGTCATTGATACCTTTCACTTTCTTGGCTGTTCTATTCCAGAAATAAGTGTAACCATTCAACTTCTGAACTTTAGCTAGCGCACCTTCTATAGCATTGACATCTTTTTTGAACCGTGCGTCAGACGTCTGATTGATTGAAGGAGCATTTACAGACCCAGACGCATCCACTGAACCACTTCCCCATAAGTACACATAACTTCCACTGTTATCATCCAAAGCCATGTGACTTAATGATGTTCCTTCCCCGTCAATAAACTCGCCATAAGCTCTGATTCCAGAAGTTTGAGAAGCTCCACCGAGATTTAAGGTACCGCCATTGTTTGAGTTTGGTGATCCGTCATCAATACCGATTCCTATGTTGGCGTATTGTGCACCCTGAACATCTAAAGCCAACTCCTTACTATTGACATTAAGGTTCATGTTATTATTACCCGAAGTTAGGCCATAGGCATTCATGTTAGATTCAGAACCATCTGAACTTTTCAAAGACAAGTGAGCAACATCTATGTCAGGTTCCACCTCACCAGTATTAGGATCATCTCCCCATTGATGAACTTCCAACCCCGCAATATTTGGGTAGAACTCGTTACCTGCATTGTCAGTTTCTGTAATTCTCGATGCTTGAACATATAAATTACCACGCAAAGAAGCCCCTGCAGCATCTATATAGCCATCCTGACTAACATATAAACCCTCACGTCCGTCTGAACCGAAGAAATCACCAACTTGTAAGTGCGTATCTGCATTCAAATGACTGGCGTCAATATCATTGACTTTTCCAGTAAACCCATGAGAATTGATACCAAATTCAGAACCATCTGTGCCTCTAAGCATAAAGCTTCCTAGCTCTGTTCCATTCTCCCATTTCTGTACTTCCAACCACACCAAATCAGGATGGTAGAATGTAGCCACCGTATCAATTGTATCTCCAGGTACTTCCATATCTCCATTCATTCTCAGAAACGGCATATTAGCACCATTGTCTTCCCAGGTTTTGGCTCCAAGTGTAAAGTTAGGAGAAGAAGACCCTTCACTTCTAATTTCTGCAGCAGACTGACCATTTTGATCCATGGTACTATTCATCCAAAGAACAGTCTTCGCTGCATTGTTGCCATCGAGATCATTACCAAACATTTTGAACTCAGCTCTTTCCTGATCACCATCAGCAACTGCTTCCATGGCAAATTTCATATTAGCATCAAAATAGTTGGCCTCATTCACAGTTCCTCTGAGGTGAATGTATCCTAGCTGAGGGTTCCCCTCCCAGAATTTAGTGCCAGCAGAGAAGCCTCCACCATATGAGGTAGTAGTATCACTGGTATTGAGCAGTCCACCAAGGTTGATTTGAGAACCATTCTGTAATCCAACAATATTCCCTACTTGCTCATCGCTATTATCATTCTGAATCACAAATTCCTTATTTTGGAATCCCGATTCTAAGCCTTCAATGCCATAAGGGCCAATATGAATTTCTTTACCATCTGTTGATCTTAAAGTAATATTACCGCTTTCATTACCATCTCCATGATTATGGATATCTAAGACTACTAATTCGGGGTGATAAAAACTCTCAAAGTCATCTCCTGTACTATCAGGAGTACCATTATCATTCAAATAGCTAACTTCATTCGCTCCATTCATCCTGAAATATGCCCTGTTAGCACCATTATCTTCCCATGTTTTTGCACCTAAAAAGAAGTTTGGCGAACTTGGCCCATCACCTGTAATTTCGGCAGCCGATTGGCCAGATTGGTCAAGGGCGCTGTTCATCTGCAATACTATCTTGGCTGAAGAATTGCCATCCAAATTGGAACCATACATTTTAAATTCCGCTTCTTCGGAATTTTCACGGGTAACAGCCTCAAGCGTAAATTTAAGGTTGGCACCAAAGTAGTTCGCTTCATTTACTGATCCTCTTAAATGGAAATATCCAAGCTGAGGGGTAGATTCCCAGAATTTGGTACCAGTCGAAATGCCCCCTCCCTGATTACTCGTACTATCACTAGTTTCGATAATTCCACCAAGGTTGATTTGAGAACCATTCTGTAATCCGACAATATTCCCTACTTGCTCTTCACTCCACTCATGCTCGAGGATGAACTCTTTGCTTTTGAATTCCGGTTGCCAACCCTCTATACCATAAGGATTAATATTCAATTCGGCTCCATCAGTACTTCGAAGTGTTATATGTCCTAACTCCGTTCCATTCTCCCATTTTCGAGCTTCCATCCATACCAGGTCTGGCTTATAATTTCCAGACTCATCATCCAATGAATCTGCTGTTCCTTTGTCATCAAACCAAGGCACCTCATCATTACCAAGCATTTTCAAATAAGGCAACTCAGTGCCAACACCATTTCCTTCCCAAGACTTAGCGCCTAGTTCGATATTCACATCATTTCCACTTAATTGGAAACGACCCGCGTTTTGGTCATCCAGCGAAATCAAAGCTTTCATGGTCTCCGTACTGTCTTCCATGTAGATCTTTGGCTTGCCATCTCCCCAGAAACCTTCTAGAATAGCTCCAGTAAACTGCTGATTATCATCATAACCAATTAACTGAGTAAACCCTGAATTTTGGAGTGTTCCAAACCAACCAGGATAGCCTCCATCAGGCGTATAGAATAAAAGGTTTTTAGAAGTCAAAGCATTCCAGCTCAGTGAGTCTCCAATTCTAAGACGGCCAGAAGTTAAATTTGATGAATGACCATTGGAATTATTAGAAATATCTAAAACCCCCTGTTCAAAGGATGAAGTGTCTTGCTGCACATGCAGTTTAGCATAATCCAGCGAATCGGTTCCGATTCCCAATGCGTTAGCATATACAGTATCCACATCAATTACATCAGGTAGCTCTAGCACCAATGGCTCGCCATTCATGGTCAAGCTTCCTACATCCAAATTGCCTGTTAAAATACCATTTCCATCAGCATTAAAGTGAACTCCCGTAGTATCATTCAACGCGGTATTAAGTTCACTAGCAGAATTGA
>JBLIIJ010000034.1:0-37232 GCA_047635055.1 Cyclobacteriaceae bacterium
TCAGCCACTGGAACAATCATCAAGTCGCCGTTTATTTTTAAGAACCATAAAGTGCTTGTTTACAATTCTTTATGGTAAAACAAACCCTAAGGTCGAACCTCATGATTGCTTGAGGTACAGTCTTCAAAGATTGACTTCAGGTATTAGCTTATCAAGTGATAAGCATTCTGTTCACAAAAGTTACAATATGGGAAGATCACAAAATAGTTTTATTAAAAACCAAAAGGTCAAAAAGAAACTTCAAAAAAAGAAAGAAAAGGAAGAGAAAAAACAAGAGAGAAAAGAAAATAACCTTAAAGGAGGAGAGCTCGATGATATGATCGCATACGTGGATGAATTCGGCAACATTGTTGATGAAAAGCCAGAACCGCCAGTTCCGCCAAAAAAGAAATAATCCTTTTCCCAAACACTATACAAAATCAGAATTCTTCCACGACTTCTGATTTTTTGTTTTCCGCCAAGGGATAATCATCTTGTGTTTTTGAATTTAAATAGAAGATGATCCATATTCCTAAACTAGCAATTGATAACAATGATTGAAGTGAGCCAAACGCTACAAGAGTTTAATATTGAAAGGTTAGCTATGGTTCAAAGTGGGTTAGCAACCTTACTGATCTGGGCGGTATTAAATATTCTTTTGTCTTGTGTAGCTCAAGCATATTCGGAAGGCTTTAAACGGGAATTTTTTCTCATGAATGGCTATTGGAACATAGTGAATATGGCGCTTGCGATATTTGGATTGGTGAGTAACCCAACTATAAGGGAACTAACCCTTTTGAAAACTGTAGAAGCACAATTCAATCTAGAAAGACTTCTTTTGTTTAATAGTGGCTTGGATATTGGCTATGTCATCCTAGGAATGTTTTTAATACAAAAATCATTAAATCTTTCTGGAAAAAGTGCTCAATTGAAGGGTTATGGCTTTTCCATTATACTTCAAGGAAGCTGGCTTTTTGTATTCGATTTAACATTCTTTTATTTTCTATATGATCATGGTTTACATTTAAACAGATTTTTCCAGCAATGTATCTAATCGAAAGTGATGATTGAATCTATGAATCAATTGATGATTAATTATTAAATTCATAATTATCGGTATGAGTCAAGAATAGGAGATAATAGTTGTAATGCCTTCAGGTCTCTATCACATTTAGGCCTTAACTCATCATCAACTTTTATCAAGTATTGATTTGTCCTATTCCACATTTTTTATCTCAAAAAGAAAAAGTTAATTTAGCTCACATCAAATACATCGAATATGAAAGTCCTGATCCCTTTTATCACATTTCTTTTAATTTCATTTTCTAGTTTCTCACAAGAGAATATTAAGGAATTGACGGCCTATCAAGACGTTCATGTTACAGTGGAGAGTGACTTCAACCCATCAACAATCCTTGTTTTAGAAGAAAAAGAATATGATAAGCTACTATTGGGAGAAAGATTACGTGCTTTTTTAGAAATGAATGATTTTAAAGTGGCTAGCATTGAAGTGGGTAATTCATCCAAACAATCTTATTTGATGAGATATAATTATGAATACATGACTGACAATAAAAAATGTGGAGGAACCATTATTAAATCCATGAATGGAAACATCATCGACATGCAAAGCGATAAAGTTATGGCAACATTCAATTTTGAACCGAAACGCAATAAAACCTGTAGTGATGAGATTGTTAAAGTATTGGCTTATAAGTTAAAGAGCGGCTCCTGAGGCAGGTGATATTAGCACTGTTTAAGTAGGGAGTGATCGGATATAAAAAACAAAATGGAGCCTATCAACAAGAACTCCTAAGCGTTTTATTAAAATCTAATAGATTTTATATTATCTAAAACGAATCAATTTATTTTTTTAAATAAGTCTCAATGTCTTCAATAGGTAAGTAATATTTTTTTATCTGATTTTTGTATTTTTCATCTAAATACTCACTTTCAAGAATATACATTTTGGCAGCAATAATTTCATTGACAAAACCAGTATTTATGGCCACCCAATCGGCTCGATGCTCTGCGCTCTTTTTGAATTTTTCAAAAAGTAAATATTTTGTTCCATACCACAGCATTTCCATACCGTTATAATTTTCATAATCAACCAAATGTCCAAGTTCATGGGCAAACCAGCCAGTTAACACATCTTCGGGCAAGTCAGCAACGGTTATTTTATTGGAATGTCTCACATATTGAGATAATTTAATCTCATAGGTCCGAGCGCCTCCAAATAAGGAGTTTAGACTGAATTCTGGTTGAGCTTGCATGGTTGTGGATTCCAACAGCCTTTTTGTGAGTGTTATTTTGTACGGATGAAGTGTCTTGTAGCTATTTAAGACATTCAAGAAGTTTTTTTGAATTTTTTCATTTTCAATATCCTTAAAAAATACGTTAAGCGTTGAGTCAGCTTTAATACTCGGAGCAGAAAAATGCTGAATAATTATACGGGCACTGATAAAAATTAAAAAAGTCAAAGTGACTAGTTGCGATAGAAGGAAAGAGAATCTTAAAGCTGGTTTCAATTTATGTAAATGTTATATGTACTATACCAATTTAATTCGGACATAAGATTATTTTGGGTGACGTTCAAACTATTCTACTAGCAAAAGGGTAAATCCAACACAAAAAGGAGCATCAATAAATGACGTTAACTTTTCCTTCATGTGATTACTTTACTTATTATTGATAAGCTCAAATAAGCTCCTGAGAAGGGGCGGTTGAAATTAACTCAATGGAAACTTCAGATACTTCAAACGTCATGCCAACGTTCCATTGATTTGTAAAGTTGAAGATGGTGCGTGGTAAACGGAGATATAGGTATTGTTATTCCTTTTACGTTGAGTAGCTGGTTATTTGATAATTATTTCCATTTGATAAATTAATCAAACTGTATTTCCCAGTCAAAGTTTTTAGTGTTTAAAGATTAGTTGTTAATTGGCCATTAAAAGGAGACTAGATATCAATTTTTATTATCTCTGCATACTATTTGACAAATTTGTGCAAATGGTTCACAAGTGTTCATTTCAGAAAGATTGTTGAATAACTATAAAAGCAGCATTTCTTATTTTAAAGAATAGTAGAAGAACGTATTATCATCAAGAGAACTCGGAATTATTTGAAGAGGTTTACAATTAAAAAGATGATATGGGCAAATGATTTAGCGGTAAATTGATTCATTTTTGAAATGCAATCAACATAGAACTTGGAGGTATCTTCACAAAATCACTTACTTGTCGAATTCCTTTCTCATTGACCGTACTGCCAATTGCGGCTAGCCACCATCTACTGGTCAGTTCAAACTGTATTTTTTTAGGTTTTGCATTATACACCACTAGAATTTTTGACCAACAATCATTGTTGGCATTATCAACAATCTCAAAAGATACAAGGCCCTTGGAAGTTCCTCTGAAGTTCAATTTCTCTCTTACCATTTCGGCAGTGGGCATATAAAAAGCGGGGTGGGCCTTTCTTAATGAGATTAATGCTTTGTAATAGTTAAACACCTCTTCATTATCCTTTTTCCAATTCCAATCAATACTGTTTACAGCATCTGATTTATTGTAAGAATTATGCTCCCCACCTTTGGTACGCATCATTTCAACACCGGCATGTAAAAACGAAATGCCTTGAGAAGTAAGAACGATCGCGTTAGCGAGCTTATGCATGTCCGCTATTTGCTCGCTTGTCGCATCAGGTCTGGAAATACCGAGCTTATCAAATAAGGTTTGGTTGTCATGACAGGAAACATAAGAAACGGCCTGCCAAGGTTCGTTGGTCCAAGCAGAATCTGAATAGTTGACCGCTTGATAATTAATTTGTGGATGATTGATTGAACCCACCACGCCAAATTTTATAGACTCTTCCATATCAGCTGCACCACTAACAAAGCCTGTGCTTTTATCCTCAAAGACAGATCCTTTGATTCCGTCGCGCAGGTCGTCGCTAAACGCCGAGATGTGGGGCATTTTAAAGGTGTTGCGTTTTATCGCTTTTCTTTCATCTGGCAGAGGAGAACCGCCAGCAGTCCATCCCTCTCCATAAATGAATATTGAAGGGTCAACTTCCTTTATCGATTTGGCTATTTCATTCATTGTTTCTATATCATGAATGCCCATCAAGTCAAATCGAAACCCATCCAAATGGTATTCTTTCGCCCAAAATAGAATTGATTCTTTCATAAACTTTTTCATCATGGGTCTATCTGAGGCAGTTTCATTCCCGCATCCTGAAGCGTTGCTCCAGCTGCCATCCTCATTTTGACGATAATAGTATCCTGGTACTTCACGATTAAAATTGGACTCTTCCGTTCTACCAGTATGATTATAAACGACATCAAGGATTACACCAATGCCATGACTGTGGAACGATTGTACCATTTGCTTAAACTCTCGAATTCTTACAGCAGCATTATAAGGATCGGATGAAAATGAACCTTCCGGAACATTATAGTTTTGCGGATCATATCCCCAATTAAATTGTGCGCTATCGAGCTTTGTCTCATCAATACTATAATGATCATAGGCAGGAAGTAAATGCACATGCGTTATGCCAAGTTCCTTCATATGGTCAATTCCAGTAGTTAATTCCTGGTACTTAGTTCCCGTTTCCACAAGACCTAAATACTTTCCTGATAAGCTGCTACCTGAATTTTGATGACTAGTAATGTCTCGTACATGTAGTTCGTAGATAATCGCTTCATTAGGCTGATTTATTTTGATTCGGTTATCATTTTCCCAGCCTGATGGATTTGTTTTTTGAAGATCAACGACCATGGCTCTATTACCATTGACACCTACTGCCTGTGCGTAAATTCCGGGAGTTTCATGTTGCCAAATACCGTCAATTAAAATTTCGAAAGTATAATATGTTCCTGCGAGATCTCCCTTTTTATTCAATGACCAAAGAGCATTGCTGTTGTTTTTTAAATATGCGCTTGAAGTCTTGGTAGCGCCATGGCCGGTCCTGTAAAGATTGAGCCGTACGTCTTCAGCAGTGGGACTCCATATTTTAAAAACTGTGCTATTTGTGTTATAATCAAGCCAAAGAGATTCATGGACTTCCGGGTAATCATTATAATTGGCGAATACTGTTGATGTTGATTTATTATTAGAAGAACAGGACATAACAATCATTAATAGTATAGGAAAATATAAATGTTTTCTCATAATAGGGTTTTATGAAAAATATTAATTGGTGAATATAACTAATGAATATGATGCTTTTTTTACTGTAATTTAATTTATTCCATTAAATAATATCATAATCGTAATTTGCGTTGAACTTCAATGTTGATTTTCAAAATCATTGCTCAAAAAAAGTAATGCTAGCAGCTATTAAATCAAAGGAAATATTTATCAATAGTTATCAATTTAAGACATAATAAAATGCTTAAAATTCAAGTTAGGAATGGTCATTAGCATTTATTTAATGCGGTTGGTAATCCTGGTAATGTTGAAAGCCCTAATACTCCAATTGGTCGAATAAACTTTCTAAGTCACCCATCAATTTATCAATTTTGCGTATTAATGAAGAAGTTAAATTTCACTATAACAGTTTTTCTTTTAATACTTTGTTCCAACACTTTTGGTCAGGTGTCTCATGGATATATTGATTTGAAAGAATCTGAAGTTGCTCTTGATGTTTCTTTATTCCTTAAGGGAGATTGGTTATTTGCACCAAACAAACTCCTTAAAAATGCCTCAGAGATAGATAGTAGTGAGTTAATAACTATTGAAGTTCCTATGAAATGGGGTCAAGTAGGCTTACCATCTCAAGGTTTTGGCACCTATTTATTAAAAATGGAAAGAGATACCAGCTCATTACTTTCTTTGAAAATTCCAGATGTGCTTAGTGCTTATGCCCTTTATATTAATGGCGTCTTAATAAAAAAAGTAGGAAAAGTTGGGATGGATGAATCAACGACCTTACCAGAACGAAAAACGACTTATTTTAATATCTCTCAAGAGCTAGGAAAGACGCTAAATGTTTGTCTTCAAATTGCTAATTTTTCTCACGCAAGAGGCGGACTTGGGTCCATTCCCATAATAAGTAGCACGCGAAAGATTTATCGACAAAAGCTTTATGAGGATACTTACGATGTTTTTCTCTTTGGTTGTCTAATTATGGGGAGCTTATTTTTCTTTGGTCTTTATGTTTCTGGTCGTAAGGAAAAAATGGCGATTTACTTCGCTCTTTTCTGTATGACGTATGCATATCGAGTGGTAGGTTGGGGCAATTATCTGCTCCACGATATTGTAGATATGCCATACAGGTTGGGACTTGTTTTAGAGTATTTGTCTTTGTACTTAAGTGTTTTCTTTTTTGCTAAATACTTAGGGCATCTCTTTCCAAAAGAGGCACCTAAAAAAATAATAAACTTCTTTGCATATATAGCCTTGGCTTGCACTGCAACTACGGTTTTGCCAGTGCAAATATTTACAGGACTAATAAACTACTTTTTAGGGCTATTGGTTGTAGTCATGGTTTTTGTCAGCGTCGTTTTTATAAAAGCAGCCATTAATAGGCGACAAGGGGCTAACCTTGCGATCTACAGTACTTTTGGGATATTTTTCATCTTCACTCTAAAGACACTCATTTTCTTCAGACTCGTTAATGATATTCTATACGTAAACTTGATTGGAGAGCTGACATTCTTCTTTTTCCAATCATTGATTCTATCCAGATACTTTATGAATGATTGGCGCAACGCAAAAATGGAAGCAGAACAAATAGCTAAATCCAAAGCCGATTTCTTATCAGTAATGAGTCATGAAATAAGAACCCCACTAAATGCTTTGATTGGAACAACTTATCATATGCTTGATGCGAAACCGCGGGTGGATCAAATGAAAGATCTATCAAATTTAAAAAACGCATCTGAAAATTTACTTAACCTCGTTAATAACATACTGGATTTCAATAAACTAGAACAGAATAAATTGGAGCTTGAACACGACGATGTGGAGCTTGAATCATATATCACTAATCAAGTCAATCTCTTTCAATCAATCACGGAAGCAAAAGGTATCTATCTGAAATTGAATTATGATAATTTTTTACCTTCACATGTAATGGTAGACAAAGGTCGACTTGGCCAGATCTTGAATAATTTAATAGGTAATGCTATAAAATTTACAATTGCCGGAGGTGTAACAGTAAATGTGAGGTCAGAAGGTTATAGTAAGGAAGCTATAAATATCACATTTGATATTATTGATACCGGAATTGGTATTGAAAATGAACACAAAGAAAAAATATTTGAAAGTTTCGTGCAAGCCAATGCGAAGATCGCAGGTGAGTACGGTGGAACGGGTCTGGGTCTTGCAATATCTAAACGTCTATTGGAGCGCATGAATAGCGAAATAGTAGTTAAAAGTGTGGAGGGCCAAGGTTCATTGTTCTCTTTTAGCTTGTGCCTTGAACCTATCGTTCCGAAAGTATTTAAAGAAATACCCCATGCTAGTAGAAAATTAGCTGGTTGTAGGCTATTGCTAGTGGAAGATAATTCAATGAACATTGTTATCGCCAATCGATTTTTAGAGAAGTGGAATGTTGATGTTACCATTGCAAAAAACGGACAAAAAGCTGTAGAATTAGTGTTTGATGGGCAACACGATTTTGATATTATCTTAATGGATTTACAAATGCCAATCCTTAACGGCTATCAAGCCGCTGCAGCAATTAGAAAGATTGGCTTCAGTAAACCAATTCTTGCGGTTACAGCTTCGGCCGTGACAGAATCAGACTTAGAAGCTAATGGTGGTTACATGCAAGATTTTATAACCAAACCCTATAGGCCAGATGATCTTTTTGATAAAATCAAAAAACACTGTTTTATCAAACAGGAAGCAAGTATTCAGACTTAATCAACGTTGCGCCTCGGCTTTATTGAGTTCAATGAATATGTTAATTAGAACGATCATCGACATAATCGCCTAAAGTAGACCTGAAAACCTCTGGTATCTTTTCCAAGATAATCCTATCTGTTTTTAGGCTGAAAGAATAAACTTACCTTTCGTAAGGTAACGAGCTCCATAGAACTTAAACTGATTTGTGGTTTCCTTTCCCGATTGAGGCCTTATCGTTCACAAGTTTTCTTTCTTTAGGTTTCAGTGGAACCACGTTGTACCCGTTTGATTGCTCTTATTGTAAAAAGAGGTAACCTCTCAGAAATGTCGTTTTTACATAGTGTTACTCATTCGGTATGTTCTGTTTTTAATTGAAATAGTATAATCCTATGTCCATTTTCGAGGTAATTAAAAATGGAGGTATCTAAAAAGTACCTACGTTTTTTGATAATTTCAAGAGCTGCATAAACCAATCACCTTTAAGGTTATCAAGCTTACAATGCTCATTTAAATCCTGCCTTTTTGATACTATTCCTCGATGCTTACATCAAAGAATAAGCTATAATCGGACTTTATACCTCGCAATCTTGCTCCGAGAGTTCTTAAGAACATATTAAGAATTTCCAGTTTATTGAAATTTATAGAGAAAGTTAAAACGACGACATTCTGTTTAACTAAACCATCGAGAATCAGAGAAAAGACTAATTTGCATTTGTTGAGTAAACTTACAGCGATATTAATCTTTTCAAGGACTGCTTTTCAAGAAGCAAAAAGAAAAGCTATCGTACGGAATGAGCATCAGAATCACGCACTTCAAAAGCTTTTATTAAAAAAGACGATCAATATTGCTAAGTCGTCAGGTTTACCTTTTTACCTCATAGACGAGTCACAACAATCGGGCAAAGATTTCGGTACGCGATTTAACAATGCTTACAGCAAAATATTCTCCTACGGATATGACAATGTAATCGCTATAGGAAGTGATTGTCCAGATTTGACGTCTGCAGATATTAGGAATGCTGCCCATCACATTGCTGTCCCTCATCAAGAATTAGTCATTGGTCCAGATTTGAAAGGAGGAGTATATCTTTTAGCATTAGCTAAATCCTTTTTTCAAAAGACAGATTTTAATGAGATTAGTTGGAACGCCAAAACGCTTAGAGATTCTATTCTTTCTTACACCTCAGGAGGAGCTAAATTATTAGCTACCAAATCGGATATTAATGATAGCGCGGATTTCGCGCGATTAGTCAGAAGGAGCGTTTTTTTACGGGCTATTTGGCGACTGATATTAAGTTTTCTAAATAGACCTAAACGGCTAGCTTTTTACCTATCAGATTTCGTTAACCACACTTCCACACTTCGCGGACCTCCAGTATTGATATAATTTTCGATCAATAATTTTTTAGGAGAATAGTCTGTTCGATGTTCTCCGAAACTTCAATGAATACTGATGAATAAGATCCTCTTTTGGCTTTTGCAGTCAATGGTAAGTTGGACATGCGCACAGCAAATACTTGTGACTGGCTCAGTGCAAGATGATAATGCTCAGCAAATCCCAAATGTACTCGTCCAAGTGGCCACTACGGATGAAGGAACGATTGCGGATGCTAATGGTATTTTTAAAATAAATGTACACCTTGGGGAGACGCTTGTATTTAGCTCATTAGGCTACATAACAAAGCAGTTCAAAGTGGAGCAGGCGCAAATGACAGTGGTTCTAAACAGTGATTATCAAGAACTATCTGAAATTGTGGTTACTGCGCTGGGACTTGAAAGGTCAACAAGAAGTCTGGGCTACAATGTTCAAAGAATAGACGCCAGGGAGTTATCCAACGCGCCAGCCATTAATCTTCTTGATAATCTTGCAGGAAAGCTATCGGGTGTAACTGTCACCCAAGGGGCGACTGGCGTAGGTTCGACATCAAAAATTGTTATTAGAGGGGAGTCGTCATTTACAAACAACAATCCATTATTTGTCGTGGATGGTATGCCCATAAATAACAATAGTGTGGTCAACTTCACCAATGATGCTGCTGCAGGTTTTCAAGAGGTCGATTTTGGCAATGGAGCTATGGATTTACATACCGAAGATATTG
Source organism: Cyclobacteriaceae bacterium (assembly GCA_047635055.1). Classification (GTDB taxonomy): domain Bacteria; phylum Bacteroidota; class Bacteroidia; order Cytophagales; family Cyclobacteriaceae; genus JAVJRN01. Next base: position 9,935 of record JBLIIJ010000034.1, read on the forward strand.
AAAGTATTTCTGTCCTAAAAGGCGCTAGTGCGGCTGCACTCTATGGAAGCAGAGCTGCTAATGGTGTCGTCATAATAAACACGAAATCAGGAGAGAATGATCATGGAATAGGTGTAACGATTAGTTCTTCGCTGACCTTTGAGCAAGCATTTAAACTCCCAAAATTCCAAAACCAATATGGACAAGGGAATTCTGGCCAATTCGAGTTTGTCGATGGGTTAGGCGCTGGTTTAAATGATAACATTTCTTATAGTTGGGGGCCATTACTTGACCAAGGTATAAATGTCCCTCAGTTTGATAGCCCCGTCAGGCTTGCTGATGGCACTATCGTACGGGGAGGAGATGTTGCCGTTCACGGAGGAGAGCTTATTCCGGCAACACCTTTCAAATCTTATGGTGATAATTTAAAGAACTTCTATCATACGGGCATAACTACGAATAATTATGCCTCAATCGATTCCAAGTTTGAAAAAGGACAATTCAGGTTGAGTATATCCGATATGAAAAGTGAATCTATCATCCCAGGAGTGAATCTCGAAAGACAAAACTTGGGAAGCAAGTTTATTTTCAGGCCAACAACAAAACTTAAAATTCAATCTTCCATTAACTATGTGAACACAAGCTCAGATAACCGACCTTCTGGAGGGTATGGTTCAGAAAATGTGAATTACTCCTTGGTTGCTTGGGGGCCAAGATCGTTGAATATTGAAGCGATGAAAGATTATTGGCAACCTGGTTTAGAAGATTTACAACAGTACTCTTTCAATTATACGTTTTTCGACAACCCATATTTTATTCTAAGAGAGAATAGGAATTCATTTGAACGAAATAGGCTTTTCGGTAATATTTTCGCTAAATATTTTATTACCGATCAACTAAGTTTCTCCCTGAGGACAGGACTAGATTATTCAATTGAAGAGCGCCAATTTAGACGAGCTTTTAGTACCAATAGGTTTAGGAATGGAGGATTTGCTGTGCATAATGTGGGATATGAAGAGCGAAATACCGACTTCTTAGTCAACTATAACATTGAAAACGAGTCTTTTACCTTCGATTTGGCTGTGGGAGGAAACCAATTCAATCAAAGTTCATCAACCATTCAAAATCAAGCAGTTGCTTTGGCACAACCAGGTATTTTTAATCTCTCCAATGCTGCTGTACCGATTGAGGTTTTTGAATTTCAATCGAAAAAAAGAATCAATAGCTTTTATGGAATTGCAAAAATTAATTTTAGGGATTTTGTCTTCACAGAAATTGCAGCAAGAAATGATTGGTCGAGTGCATTAGCGACACCTTCAAGTAGTGAGCATGTTTCTTTTTTCTATCCTTCAATATCAAATGCGATTATTCTTTCCAATATTCTTGATTTACCAAGATATTTGAATTTTTTAAAATTGAGAGCAAGCTGGGCACAAGTAGGAAATGATACCAACCCGTATCAAACGGTTGGTGTTTTTAACGCTCAAACACCCTATTTAGGCTCACCCACTTTTAGTGCCCAATCAACAATCGCAAATCCAAAACTCTCTCCTGAATTAACCTCATCTTGGGAGTTTGGGGGTTTAATTGGTCTTTTCAACAATAGAATGACCCTTGATTTTTCTTATTATAATGCCTTAACACAAGATCAAATTATTTCCCTTCCGATTACTGTTGCATCAGGATACGATGAACAAGTGGTCAACGGCGGTGAAGTAAGGAGTCAAGGAGTAGAGCTCATCATGAATTATCATATTATTTCAAATAAGCCTTTTAGCTGGTTTGCGAGCCTCAATTTTTCAAGGAACATAACGACAGTTGAAGGTTTGCCGGAGGGCATTGATAGGCTAACCTTGGCCTATTCGAGGATATATGATAACGTTAATCAAACGGTGTTTTATCAGGTGAATGAGGGTGGAAGGATAGGTGATATGTACGGGACAGGTTATTTAAAAAATGGTAACGGCGATTTTATCATCAGCGATGATGGACTTTATATTCCAGACAATTCATTACAAAAATTGGGTAACTACAATCCGAATTTCATGCTCGGTTTCTCGCAGAGTTTTTCCTACAAGAGCCTGAATGTAAACTTTGTTTTCGATTGGCGCCAGGGAGGCATACTTATCTCAAGAACTCTTGCTCTGGCTGGCGTAGCAGGACAATTGGAGGAAACAAGCGACAGGCCTGAAGCTGGAATTGTAGCGCAAGGCGTCATCAATGTAGGAACAGATGAAAACCCACAATACGAACCGAATAGTATTGCGGTTAGTCCTGAGGCTTATTATCGTAATTTATATGATCGAAATCACGAACAAAATAATACCTATAATGCCAGTTACTTGAAATTAAGATCTTTCAGTTTAGGATATGATGTGGGAGAAAAACTCAATTGGGAGCACTCGTTTGTCGTTTCGCTGATAGGGAGAAATCTCTTCGCTATTAGTGAAATTCCTCATTTTGACCCTGAACAATTAGCCGTTCAAGGTCAGCAATTCGTCAATGGAGTGGAAGATATGTCTTATGCATCTTCTAGGAGTTTGGGTTTAAAAGTAGATTTTAAATTTTAAAAAATGAGCAGCATTCAATATTTGGTAAAGTCTTTTTATCTCTTGATTAAGAGAATTTCATTACCACTAAGCTTTCAAAAAAATCACGCAATTATAGCGTTTCTCTTGACTTGGACGGTGGCCTGTACTTCCTCATATGAAGAGATCAACACCAACCCGAATGCACCAATTGAAGTACAGCCGGCCTTACTTTTAAGACAAGTAATCTATAATTATGGCGAGGAAATGTCCTATGAGGGATTTGTTGCTGGTAACCTACTATCCCAACATTTTACTATGGTTGACTTTAACCTTTTCGATAGACATGATTTAAGCTCCCCACAACTTGGAGGTAATCCTTGGCCGGTGATCTATGGTAACCTCAGAGACAATGAATTGATACTAGAAATGGCAAGGTCTACACCGGTGAATGCTGTATATGAGGGCCCAGCTTTAATTCTAAAAGCGTTTTTTGCAGCTTCCCTCACGGATATTTATGGGGACGTCCCATATTTTGAGGCACTTAAAGGATCTGACGGTAATACTACGCCTATATATGATTCTCAAGAATCGATTTACGTAAACGAGAATGGTATATTGGACAATCTCAATAAGGGAATCGAAGCTATTTCGTCATATAATGGCGTTCAATTTTTAGAGGGAGATATACTTTTTGATGGAAATTTACGGCAATGGATCCGCTTCGCTAATTCGTTGAAGATCAAGTATTGGATGAGAATCTCCGATAAGATAAATGTAAGCCATGAACTTCAAGCGATTTTCCAAAACCAAGACTACATAAATTCGAGTGACGACAATGCGGTTTTTGATTTTACTGATAATCCTCCAAACAGTTTTCGCATGTCAATGCTAAGGTCTGGAGATTTTAATCTGTTTGTCATGTCAAAAACGATGGAAAATATTTTGACTCAATTAAATGACAATAGAAAGACTGTTCTTTTCAGGCCCAATGAACAGGGCGATTATTTTGGTTTAAACAATGGTCCTGATGCGGCAAACACTTCTATTTCTATAACTGATTATTCTTTAACGGGTACTGTTTTTAGAGAATCTACTGGATTATTAGATGCCAACTTTATGACGAGTTGGGAAACGATTTTTTTACTCGCAGAAGCAGCGGCTAAAGGCTTAATATCCGCAGATCCGAAGATTTTGTATGAAAAAGCAGTTGTTGATGCTTTTGAATATTGGTCAGCAGATATGTTTACTGATTACTTAGCAATAGGCAGTGCTAGTTATAATCAAGAAAATGGTATAGCACAGATCATAACACAGAAATGGATCGCCAATAGTATTAATGGATACGAGAATTGGATCGAATATCGTAGAACAGGTTTGCCAATTTTAAATCAAGTTGAATCAAGCCTCAATAATGGGTTAATACCAGTACGTATGCCATATCCACCAGAAGAAGCGGCTTTAAATGGTGTAAATTATCATTTGGCAACAGTCAAAAACAATAATAGTATCAATGCTAAAGTTTGGTGGGATGTGGATTGAAAACTTTTTTAATCTCAATATGCACAAATGGAGATTATGACCACATATTGGCAATGGGGGTTAATGATTTTGGTCAGCTTACTGATGATCGTCTTTGCACCTAAAGCAAAAGATGAATTTGAATTTTTTAAAGCTAAAGTACAGAATAGCCGTCTTGGTTTCTGGGTTTTAACAAGCAGTTTAGTCATATCTTGGATTTTTGCCAAATCAATAATTAATGCCAGCGATCTTGGACTGAAATATGGAATAATGGGGGGAATAGCATATGCATGCTATTACTTATCATTTCTAGTTGGAGGGATCGTTATTTTTCATTTGCGACATAATGGCGGTTATCAAAGTGTTCATCATTTTTTAAGGGTCAATCATGGATATACCGCGGTAATTTTATTTACAATTCTTATTGCCATTCGGTTATTCAATGAGGTGTGGTCCAATACCATGGTGATTGGCAGTTTCTTCGGTTTTCAGGGTACTATTGAATACTATAGCGCCATTATTATTTTTACCATACTTACGTTAGCGTATGTGCTAAAAGGAGGGATGAGAAGTTCTCTTTTTACTGATGCTATACAAATGATCCTGTTTGTGGTCTTACTGATGCTGATCCTTTTTTACATCATTCCTGATATCAGTATAAGTGACTTAAATCAAGGTAAGTCTAGTGCCAATCAAGGGGGGCTGAATTTGATGTTTGTGGCTTTGATTCAATGTTTTAGCTATCCGTTTCACGACCCAGTCATGACAGATCGAGGTTTTATTGCTGATGTTAAACTGACAAAGAAAGCATTCATATTCGCCGGATTAATTGGATTTTTATCCATTGTGCTCTTTAGTTTAATTGGTATTTATGCTGGCAAGTTGATGCTTGATTCACCTGCAGCTGTCTCCGTAAGCCATACACTCCATATTGGTGGATTATTGACAATTAATCTCATCATGATTACCTCAGCGTCCTCTACACTTGATTCCACTTTTAGTTCATTTTCGAAATTAACCATCTACGATTTAAAATTATTTAAAGCCACAATCACCAATGGTCGATTGGTGATGATCTTTATCATGTTGCTTGGTACTATTCCAATATTTTTTGATCCTGCCATACTCTCTGCCACGACTATTTCCGGGACGATGGTTATTGGACTTATGCCTCCATTCATCTTTTGGAAATGGAAAACAAGGAAAAATGCCTTTAGTATAACGGTAATAATTGGCGTTCTTTTTGGATTAGTGCATGTTTTAGGACTTTGGCCAAAAAGCTTCATTTTTTTCAAAGGAGACTATGCGGAGTTGTTATCAGTAAATATTGTTGGATCAATCATTTGTTTTATCACGTATTTGATTTTTTATCAATGGAAAAAAGAAACAAAAATATAGGAGTATTAACGAGGGAATTGATTGTGTTTGGTGGCATATATAGCAATCTTGAAGCGTTGAAGGCATTTAAAAGTGAAATGGATACTAGAGGAATAAAAGCCACCAACATCATTTGTACAGGTGATATTGTAGCATATTGTGCTGACCCTGAAGAATGTATACAATTCGTGAAAAATTGGGGAATTCACGTAATAGTAGGTAATGTCGAACTACAATTAAGAAATGGTGAGGTTGATTGTGGGTGCAATTTTAATGAGAATACATCATGTGATGTGTTGTCACGGCATTGGTATCCATTTGCGAAGCATAAAATATCCGATCAATCTATTCAATGGTTACATACTTTGCCTCACTATATCAATCTAACTTTTCAAGGTAAAAAGGGTCTCGTCCTTCATGGTGGTTTAGAGGAGATTTCACAATTTATTTTCAAATCCACAGATCCACAGATAAAAAATGAAATATTAAAGAAAACTCAATCTGAGTTTATATTGGCAGGTCATTGCGGTATTCCTTTTTATGAGGAATTAAGTGAGGGAATTTGGTTTAATACAGGCGTTATTGGTATGCCGGCCAACGATGGACAAACATCAACTTGGTACTTAGAACTTACAGAAAATCAGAATTTCAAACCGGTTTATCACAAATTGAGCTACGATTTTGAGTTAGCCTCCAATAAAATGATCCAGGAAAACCTCCCTTCAGAATATGCAAAGACCTTAACAACGGGAGTTTGGGATAATTGTGATGTGCTTCCCGAACGAGAAGCTAAAGCTCAGGGGCAATCATTAAATATTTAAAGGGTTCCAAACCTTAGTGACCAATGATTTGTTTCAACAAAAAATGAACGACTTAAACTTAGAAATATGCTAAAATGGAGCGAGATATTGGAGTTGTCTAAAAAAGGCAACCCTACACCAGAGCAAAAAATAGCCAAAACAGATGAAGCGTGGGCTGAGCAGTTAACTGACGAGGAATTTAGAGTTACTCGTAAAAAAGGTACGGAAAGACCTTACAGTTCAGAAGTTTGCAGCAAATTTGATCCAGGAGCGTACAAATGTGTGTGCTGCGGAACGCTTCTTTTTGATGCAGGCGAGAAATTCGAGAGCGGGACGGGTTGGCCTTCCTTCACACAGCCTGCCAAAGAAAACGCGATTGCTTACATAAGCGACGCAACACATTTTATGTCCAGAATTGAAACTGTTTGTAATACGTGTGAAGCACATTTAGGTCATGTTTTTCCTGATGGCCCAAAACCATCAGGTCTACGCTATTGTATGAATGCGGTGGCATTAAAGAAGGTTGATGGTTAGTTTTTCAAATCACTAAAACCAGTAAACTTCCGAAGTTTACTGGTTTTTATTTTGACGAGGTATTATCTTTTTGGGAACATGAAACCGCCGGATAGAGAGAGCAATTATTAGCTTCAAAAAGGTGGTTTTTAGAGAATCTTACGAAACAGGGTGAAATTTTAACCGAAATATACCGAGTGTTTGGTTTAAGAAACATGAGCGCTAAAAACCAAATGATCAACGACCTCAAACGGTCTAGTTTGAAAAAACCAATGACCGCTTCTTTAATTCTTAGTTTTTTTCCATTGATTTCTTTACCTCTTCAAAAAGATCTTTGAGACTGGATTCAGCCTTACTTGAAAGTTTTTTTAGATCACTCTTTATCTTATCAAAGTCTTCTTCAGAGACGTTATCTATTTTTCTCAAAGCTTGTTTTAAGTCATCTGATTTATTAGCCAATGAGGACTTGGCCTTTTTTAAAATTTTCTGCTGCATTCCTTTGCTGTCTTTGATTTTCTCTTCAAGCTGAGCAATGGATTCATCAATTTTCTCTTTTAGTTGGGTCATATCCTTCAGCATATTTTCCTTCTCACTCTTGCCGCCTTCATTTTGCTGACAAGCTGTAAAAATGAACATGAATAAGAATAAAAAAACACTAGACTTGATAATTGATTTTAACATAACGAATTTTAAAATTTGTAATGTGAAGTTATAAAATACTTTAAAGATTGATCAGACTAAATAAATCAAAATCAACTTTATAAATTACCGAACGGAATAGCACAGGACCTCCATTGAATAGGACGTGTTTTACGACAAAAATAAACTTAAAATAATCACTGCGTAGTTTCGTTTGTTCAGATCACATGACTAATCAATAGGAGTCTATTAAACTTCATTAAATGTTAAAAATTATTTTTAAAATACTGTTCAAGCTTCAAGGTTGGACTCTTTATCAACCAAGTCCTCCGGAGGCAAAGAATTGCGTAATGGTGGCAGCACCACACACAAGTAATTGGGATTTCATATTCGCTATTAGTGCCCTTGATCAATTGCATCTCAATCCTCGGTTTACCATCAAAAAAGAGTTTAATGTCTTCCTACTTGGGCCAATGATTCAAAATTTAGGAGCTATTTGGATCGATCGAAATAAAGCGAAAAAATTGGGAATGACCGATTTTATGAAATTACTTTTTGATGACAATCAAACAGAGAACCTGACCATCGTGGTAACTCCAGAAGCTAGTAGGTCTAAAGTAGTTCAGTGGAAAACAGGGTTTTATTTTGCTGCTTTGAAATCAAGTGTACCCATTTGCTTAGCATTCATGGATTATGAAAAGAAGCTAACAGGTGTAGGCATGTGTTTTATGCCATCTGGGGATATTGATAAGGACATGGGGATTATTATGGATTATTATAGGAGCATAACACCAAAATTCCCAGAGAAATTCGCGACTGATGAACGCTACACGCATTAAAAACCTAAAAGCAAGGAAGAATTATTAACCAAGAGAGACATGATTATAACCGAACCTACTACACTCAGCGAGCTTCAAGATAAAATTTATGGTTTGCTGAATGCTGCTGTAAATGAAAGATCACATCCTTTTAGTTATTGTTCTTTGGCTACTGCGGGAGACCATGAGTTAGCTATTAGATATGTCGTATTGAGGTCTGTCAATGATCAATTACATCTCTTTCTATACTCTGATGCACGAACAGAAAAAATTAGAGATATTAACATTAATCATCAAGTGGCGCTACTTTTCTATGATCCAAAGGAAAGGTTTCAATTAAGAATATCTGGACACGCAAAAGTTCATCATAAAGATGATTTTTGCAAAGAAATATGGTTTAATATGCCAGCGGCAAATAAGAGAGAATATCTTTCTAATACAAGTCCCGGAGAAGTGATTAAAGGTCCGTTGGACGGACATTCATGGATGAATGAAGACTGTATGGATCATTTCGCAGTTATTGAAATTGTTCCACATAAGTTAGATGCCTTGCAATTGGTGAAAACAGGTCATAGAAGGGCGCAATTCCATAGAGACCGTGATGACTGGAGTAAGACTTGGGTAGCTCCATAAAATAACGAATCACCTAAAAACTAAATCTCCTCACAATACTAAAAAGCATTTTCAATGTTCATTCAGAAAAAATACACATTCAAAAACATGATGAATTGGACCCGGCGAGAGCTACGGTTTTTTCTCATTTACTCTACTGCGATTGCTGTATTATACGAGGTACTTGGCCTTACTTGGCTGCAACTACCTTGGACACCTCTTGCGCTTATAGGCACAGCTGTTGCCTTTCTAATCGGTTTTCAAAGTAATGCTGCTTACGGACGTATTTGGGAGGCTCGGCAAATTTGGGGAGGAATAGTGAATGATTCTCGCTCCTTAGCGATCATGGTTATTGACATGATCAACAATGAATATTCTAACAATAAAATGAGTGATGCCGATTTAGATGAAAATAAAAGAATTATAATTTACAGACATTTTGCATGGCTAACAGCTCTCCGATATGCGATGAGAGCGGAACGAACATGGGAAACGGCAAGAAATTCGAAGGCGAATAAAAAATGGACTGACCTTTTAAAAATACCCGAATTTATTGTGCCATTTGAACAGGAGCTAGATAAATACCTTTCGTCTAAAGAAAAAGATATTGTGATGTCAATGACAAATAAGCCGGCAGCCATAATGAAGTTGCAATCATCACATTTTAGAAAGCTTAAGCAATCTGGTCATATCTGGGAATTCTCTTTTCTTGAATTTGAGAATAAAATTTCTACCCTTCTTACACATCAAGGTAAATCAGAACGGATTAAAAATTTTCCTTATCCCAGGCAGTTTGCCACAATTGGTTATGATTTTGTGAACCTTTTTATACTATTACTCCCTTTTGGAGTGATCCCAGAATTTGCTAGAATTGGGTTGAATTTTATTGATACTTTCCCACTGGTTGCTTCCAATTTTGTTTGGCTTGGCATACCATTCAATGCTACAGTCTGCTGGATATTTAATACCATGCAAAGAATAGGGACAGTAGGAGAGAACCCATTTGAAGGTTCTGTAAATGACGTACCAATCTCAACTATTTCAAGAGGGATAGAAATTGACTTAAGAGAAATGTTAGGAGAAACGGAAGTAAAAATTCCAAAACCATATCCGATAGTTATGAACTGCCAGATGTGAAACATCAGGCTCGCTCTTTCGCAGCGTTTTGAAACCCAAGTGTGTTAGCTTCATTCAACACTCAAGGCGTACTGCTTAAACGGATATTGATCAAAATGCAAAAGATTTTGGTCGCCAAAATTAATTCAAGACAAGTAGGAGTTGGCCCAAGAATAAATGATTCTCAGGCTTTATAGAGGGACTTATTCTCCCTCAACTCTCACTGATTTGCCATAAAATTGTCCTCTTCTAAATGCATCAGATAATGCAGGAGGAATTTCCGCTTCTGCGAGAATGAGCTTTGCTCTATTTTGTTGTGTTATAGCGTGCATTTCCTGCTCAAGAGCAACGGCCATTGACCTACGCTCTTCTGCTTTTGCATGAGCAATCTCAAGATCAGCTGCCGCTTGATCTATTTGCAGCTTTGCTCCAATGTTTTTTCCAATATTAATATCGGCAATGTCAATTGACAGGATAGTATAAGCCGTACCAGCATCCAACCCATTGGATAGTACGTGCTTTGATATTTCTTCTGGTTTTTCCAAAACACTTAAATAATGCTTGGCTTCACCAATCTTAGAAATTATTCCTTGACCAACTCTAGCTTTTATCGTCTCTTCACCTGCTCCACCAACTAACTGTTCTAAGTTTGTTCTGACAGTCACTCTGGCAACAGCAATCAATTGAATTCCATCAACGGATACCGCGGTAATAGAAGGAACCAGAATCATATAAGGAGTGATAGATATTTGGACAGCTTCCAATACATCCCGACCGGCAAGATCTATCGCAGTTGCTTGTTTGAAACTTATGCGAAGATTAGCTTTATCTGCTGCTATTAATGCTTTTATGACATTAGTCAAGTTTCCACCAGCGAGGTAATGAGTTTCTAGCACCCTAGAGTCAATGTCTTTTAGACCGGCCTTTAAGGCAAGAATAAGTGATTGAACGATGAGTGCTGGAGGTACTTTTCTGAAACGCATGAAAACCAACTCAAGCAAATTGATCTTAACGCCTGAGAAAATAGCCGTAATCCATAAGCTTATTGGAAAAATGTATAGAATAATCCAGAATGCTACAAGGCCAATTCCAAGGGTAACTAAAGTTGAAATCTGTAAAAAATCTGTCATTTGTTCGGGTTAAGTACGGAATTTACAGCTATTAATTAGTTTAAAAATAGGAAAGCTGTCGATGTTTTTTATTAAACTTTATGATCTACGATAATCATGAAGATTAAACCTTAGGAATATCATTTTTTCATCACTTAAAACAGCCTTCTGAAGTGTAAATTTTCAAGAAAGCAAAAGACTTTAATGCGTAAAGACATATATGTTTTCTTGTCAATTAGTTACTCCTAAGAGTACACCTATCATTTAATTCATTACAGAATAGTTTGGTTTCATCAATAAGTTTAGAAGTTAATACTCAAGCCAAAGTAAGGAGATATATATTTTGTCGCTTCGAAACCATTATTTTCCGTAGGGGTAAATGCCCAGTAATAATCTACGCCTGCAGCCATCCAGTTGTTTAGGTGATACATTACTCGAACCTTCGCCAATGAGTTTTCATCAAAGCTAAAAGCATCACCCAAATCAGACAAGTTGCCTTTGAAGTAGGAGCCCTGCAAGGTAATTTTATCCGCTAACCTCTCCATGTTGGCATTTACTTCTACAAATGCTGGAGATTCTTCACTAATATCATCTGGAATCATCAGACTTCCACCAATTGTAATCTTTTGTAGGATATGCCCTTTGAGGCTACCATAGATACCAGCGGTTTTATTGACATTGGCCAGCGCGAGTATTCTTGCGTCTTTGTTCAACTCATAAGTGGTATTAAAAAACTGGGGTAAATAATGTTCAGAATAATTGAGCCTTTCTAACCGTATATCAGTACTTAATATATTGGCAATAAAATGAAAGCGAAAATTCAATCCCACACTAGCCCCGCTACCATCTTCAAACCCATTATTTAAAGCATCCGGTTGGGTATTAGTATCGTAAAGAACGGTTAATGTATCCGTTAAGGCCTGCGATGCGGTGTTGAGTCTGCTATAATTGGCAAAAAAGTCAATTTGAATAAACGGTACATTTAATAACGTAATACCCATATCTAATCCAAAAGCACCAATTCCATCTTTTGTTAATGAGTATTGACGGCTACCAGTTTCGGTCTGATCACTGTCTTTAATAAAAGTGACCCCAATTTCTGTGGTCTTTATAATAGGAATAGACAATCGACTTAAAGGCCTTACGTATGGTCTGATTGCAAATAGATTGAATGAACTCATGTTGAAGTCACTATACATTCCTTCTATGCCAAACAATGATTTAAAATTCACATCGTAATGCAACCCTAACTTACGCTTTTCAAAGCTTGTTGTGTTGGTGTAATTATTGATTAGTCCACCAAATCCAATCATGGTGTTGTCGAGTTGCCCAACTTTTACATAAACAGGGTCGCGTTTTTGCACGCCGTATCTGATATACGTGATGAGTCTTGCTACGCCAACACCATCCTTAAACATTTCCGTTCTTATTTTTTTATCCTCTAGGCCATATAATATTGGGACATTTAAACCAACCCCGACTTTTCCAATGGAGAACTCTGGCTGAAGGGTCAATCCTGCATAATACTGATCATCAATTACCGTCATTGTAAATCCACCATTGAATGACCCACCATTAGTAACAGAGCCCATTGGCGCACGAAAGTCTTCTGCATGAAAGTCTTTTTCCACCTTCTCAGTGTCAAGTTTATCGTCTGAAGGTTCAATGTTGACATCCTCGTTTTCAATCTTTTCTTTTTCTTCATTGGCAGTAGAGTCATTGGGGACTACTAATGGATTCTCTTCCTGTATATCCAATGAATCAGTGGCTGGCAATTCAAGGGATTTAATATTTTTTAGCGTGTCGCTAGGAATTGTTTCGATGATTATACTCTCGTCAATTACACCTTCCTCTAGTAATTCAGCCGTATCACCTTCTTTCAACGTATCGGAGCTTACTATACTTAGTTGACTGGCTTTATTCGATATGTCATCCAGGGAATTAATTTTTGAATCATCAATTTCAATCTGATCAGAAGATTTTTTCTTCTTTTTCTTAGATTTATTATTTTCTGACTCTTCCCATAGATATGAGTAATCCGAATAATCATCAGCTTCTTGTTCTTGACCCATCGCTGAGATATTAAGGCTGCAAAAACATACTAAAAGAAAACATATCCTCATGTAACACATAGCTAAATAAAATTTATTTGAGTCCGTAAGACGTAAATCTAATTGATTCAGCCAATAGATGAAAAGATATAATTGCTCCAGTAAATTTTCAATCCTTTATAGATCAATTGATTGAATTAACTTTAAACTAAATGATGACAGAATTTCAAAGAAAGAAGCTTACCCACTTCTTTAATATATTAGACTTCAATAGGACAAACCTGCTGGAAATAGAAGATTTTGCTGAATTAAGTGAAAACATTAGACAGGCATTTAAATTTGATGATGGAGGCAAGGATCATCAGAAGATAGTAAAAAAATGTACCCGCTTTTTTCACAAATTACTTGAGCAGATAGGCCATCAAAAGATGTCCGTAGATTTGAATGAATGGCTGCATTTTTCGAGTAAATCGATCATAGAATCTGAGGATGAGGATATCCTTGATGAATACGTGGATCAATTTATAGGTTTCTTTTTTGATCTTTTCGATGCTAATAATGATGGGTTTATCTCAAAGGATGAGTACAAACAACTATTTCAAATTTACCGTATAGATCAAGATTTATTAAATGATTCGTTCAAAAAAATAGATAGAAGCGGAGATTTCAGACTTTCTAGATATGAACTTTTATACGCTGGAAAAGTGTTTTTTACATCTGACGATCAAACCCTCCGCGGGAACTGGATCTTTGGTGAGCTCAGTAAATAATAAACTTGTTTAGCTGAAAGAGAGCCAAGCATATCAATAACTGGTTTTTATATAGACTTTGTGGTCGTTTAAAGTGTGATTGCTGTATTTCAACGATTTGACTTTCAACGATTAAAGACTTAACTATCCTTAAAATAATTATTCGTTTAAAACATTTACCATGTTTACACGACTAAACATTTATAGTGGGTTAATTGAATTGTTTGCTGATAAAATTGGTTAAGCATTCAATTGAGTATTTAACTGAAAACTCGAAAATTCTATGAAATACAACGGGAAAGAAACTGCATTTCCAGCGATAATGCAGATAAGTTTCAAAAACATCATCGAAACATTAAAGAAGCAAGCGTTGAGTTCAGAAGAGTTTGAGGCTGTTTATGCCAAACATCTACTGGATGAAATTAATGAATTTCCAGAACTAATCACTGGAATTGCCGATGGCACACCAATGGATAAATACGGGTCTATTGTTCAAAAACTTAGCAATCGACTTTTCCCAGAGGAGCTACAAACAAACGAAATTAAAGCGTTAACACCTCCTTTTCAATACGAGCCCATACTTGTATCCAAGCGATTTGAAAATATCATTAAAAATTCAGGGGGTACTTTTTCGCTAACCATGAAGGATATTGATGAGGATATGTTGTACCTCTATTGTTGTTATTTTATTTTAGGAAAATACTATGGTTACCCAGTTTCAGGTGGTGGACCAATGAACGTTGAGATCTACGATGAGAATTTAAATATCAATAAGATATACAAAGTGCTCATTAATGCTGATATGACCGAGTTTGAACCGACAGACAGAGCGATAGACATTACACGTGAGGATTATGAAGCGCTGATGGAAAACTTTGGGAATATAGCGTTTTGGAAAGAAAAATTTCCTCCGAATAGCTGGATAATGAGGGGATTAAATATTTTAAATCTAATCGACGTTACTTTAGATGAGTCTATAACCTCCATTACTTCCAACCTTCTTGTCAAGTCCAACGATATTTTTGAGAAGATTCAAGCTGGTGTTAGACGATTGTTACACAATCAAAGCTTAGAAATTGGTGTTCTAGTATTAGAATTTGACAAGCTAGTCAAAATCAAAAATGAAGAAGCACCAAGTATTTTATTGACCGCAGGAGAAAGCCTGCATTGTCAATCTGAAATGTGCGATTACACTTATGGTCAATTGATGAAAAGTAAGGAGGCTCTCGTAATTACAGATACAAAAAAATATCATGAAAAATCCAAAGGTGGCTTATCTGGCAGATTGGCTGCCTCTTCATTTGGTAGTTACATAATAGCACCATTAATTCATGAAGATGAGCTATTAGGGTTTATGGAGCTTGGAGCAAAAGAGACTTTCACGTTGACTAAGGGTTCTCTAGTATTACTTGGTGAAGTGCTACCAATCTTAGCCATGGCTCACAAGCGCTTTATGACGGAATCACAAAACCTGATCGAAGCTATTATTCAACAGGAGTGCACTACAATACATCCTTCAGTCAAATGGAGGTTTGAAGAAGAAGCAGAAAAATTCATGCATAAAAAGATCAATCACGAGGATCCGGTTTTTAAGGATATCGTTTTTGATAATTTATATCCATTGTATGGCCAATTAGATATTAAGGGATCTTCTGAGCGAAGAAACAAGGCTGTCAGTCAGGATCTTATTAAGCAAATAAATGCTGTTGAAAAGGTATTAAAATCTGCCTTTGAGCAAACCAATATGCCGGCTTATGAAGCGCTTATCTTTAGATTGGAATTATACAAAAAAGAACTTGGAACAGGTCTTTCAGCGGGAAGTGAACATAAAATTTTAGCTTTTCTTAAATCCAATATCTATCCAGTTTTTAGTCATTTGAAAGAGATCAATGATGATTTAGGGTCATTAATTGATGAGTACGAAGCAATGTTAGATCCCGAAATACATTCTGTATATGAAGCTCGTAAGAGTTATGATGTGAGTGTGAATCTTATCAATCAACGATTGGCTTCCTATTTGGATGAAAAGCAAGTCGAAGCTCAGCAGATGTTTCCTCATTATTTTGAGAGGTATAAAACGGACGGTGTAGAGTTCAATATGTATATTGGCCAGTCCATTGTTCGAAATGAAGAATTCAATAATATTTATTTAAAAAACCTTAGGCTCTGGCAATTGGCAGTCATGTGCGAGCTTGAGAATACATTTAAGAATCTTCAGAACGAGCTAAACTCAACCATTGAGGTTGCCTCTTTGATTCTTGTATACAACACTCCACTTTCTGTACATTTTCGTATGGACGAAAAGCAGTTTGATGTCGAAGGAGCATATAATGCTAGATATGAGATTATTAAAAAGCGCGTAGATAAAGCGCATATCAAAGGAACAAAAGAGAGAATCACTCAGCCCGGAAAAATAGCCATTATATATTCACAAGAACAAGATGCCGTTGAATATCGAGAATACATTTCTTTCCTAACATCAAAGGGTTATTTAAAGAAGGGCTTTGAAGATTTATCACTCGAAGACTTACAAGGTGTATCTGGTTTGAAGGCCCTTAGAGTTGACGTATCTTACAGTAGCGGTTTTAATGTAGATGATTTAATGAAAGAAATAGAGCAAAAAAATAGTTCTGTAAACGTTAATTAGGAGTAACAGGTATATTAATAAAAAGAAAAGCCTCAATGTAATCAGTTCATTGAGGCTTTTCTTTTTAGTGAAAATCTAGATCAAGTATTTGTATTAAGATGTTCCTAGTTTTTTGAGGTGGAGTACATGTGATCCAACTGCTTTGAGCATTGTGCTATACTCATGATAAGCGATATTATACTCTTCACATGTTTCCTTCACGATTTGACTTATTTTTGGGTAATGAATATGGCTAATTCGGGGGAACAAATGATGTTCTATTTGGAAATTAAGTCCTCCAAGAAGCCAAAACAAAAGTTTACTTCTTGTGGCAAAGTTCGCTGTTGTACTAATCTGGTGAATCGCCCATTCCTTAGTACTAGCAATACTATGTGAATGAAAATCTGTAGCTTCCACTACATGTGCTAATTGAAAAACAACACTAATCGCCAAGCCTGTCGTCAAAGTTATTGTTGCAAAACCAATCAACCAAGATAACCAACCAACGGCCATAATTGGTATTACAATAAATAATCCAACATAGATAGTCTTAGTACACCAGAAAATTAAATGTTCATAAAATGGCAAGGCTCTTTTCTCTGATTCTTTGTTAATCTTTCCCGTAAAATATTTTTCAAAGTCTTCATAAAATATCCAAGACAAATAAGTGAGAGGATACAATGCAGCCCAATAGATATGTTGATATTTATGAAACCAATATCTCGGCTGACCATCATGGAGTCTCATAAATGGCTTCACATCGATATCATTATCAATACCCTCAATATTAGTGAAAGTGTGGTGGTTCACATTATGCTTTTGTTTCCAATAATGAATACTGCCTCCTAGAATATTTAAAAAATACGCTGCAATTTCATTTACTACTTTATATTTTGAAAAGGCCTGATGTCCTCCCTCATGCATTACATTGAAGCCAACTGCAGCAAAATTTAAACCTAACAGCATACAAAGTGCGATTGAGGTGATCGCATTTGGGGTAAACGCTATCAATGTGACGTATAGGATTGGAATACAGGAAATAATAATTACACTTTTAAATATCAACTTATTGCCTCCCTTGAGACTAATATTATTTGTCACAAAATAATCATCCACTCTTTTGCGTAATTCATTAAAGAATGTGTGACTTGCTTTTTCAAACTTATATGTATTCATTTATTGCTAGATTGAATGATGACTAAATTTCGCCGCTTTAAATCGCCCTAATTTAATACAATCGAAGGGATATCGGATAATATTTTTTATTTACGTTTAAACATTAAAACTTTTGTGCCCTGAAATGTTCATTTATTCTCAAATTAAAATCTATGCTTTGGTGTGAAAAACACTCATGCGGTGATTCATTTCACTGATTATTCACGAAATTATTCTGCTTTTTTTTAAAATAGCGCACGGTTTGGATCCAACTAAATGTACGCTGATGAACACATCTCCATTCGTGATTTTTTGTAACATCTTGATATATAAAGGAATAACCTAATTGGCATAGTGATTGAATATTGGAATCTTGTAGAAAATGGCGATCTAAAAAAATATTTGGTTTGTCGTCCAGTACTTAACCTCGTTACAAATGCTAAGAAATTTTTTAAAAGTCGCCGTTCGAAACCTTCTTAAAAATAAAGTTTATGTCGCTATCAATATTGTTGGACTTGGGCTCGCGCTCGCCTGTTGTATTGTTGCTTATTTGAATTCAAAATTCAATTGGGATTTCGATAAGCACCATTCGCAGATAGACAATATCTATAAGATTAATCATATTAATGAAAATCAAGGTGACATCAGAGAATATGGAAGAGTTCCCATGCCTTTGACAGATGCTATTAATAATGATTTTGGCAATGTAGGAACCGCTTTTCGTCTTGAGAATCATGTATTCACCGCTCGAGATGTTGAAATGGACAAAGTCTTCAATACTGCGCTTGCCTATGCGGATAAAGGTTTTCTAGAATTCTTCACATTTAAAGTAATAAGTGGAGATCCTTCCGCGTATCATCGTATTGATGAAGCTGTGGTGACTCAGGAGTATGCTAGGAAGTTTTATGGAGAAGAAAACCCCCTAGGCAATATAATTACGGTATTTGATGATACTGGGATGAGCTTTAATTTTGTCATCTCATGTGTTGTGGAGCAACCACCCCAGAACAGCTCGGTAATGTTCGAATTGCTGGTGAATTTTGATAATCGCTATAGAATGTATGACGATAATGTTAAAAATAATTGGGCTTCATTTACTCAAAACACTTTCATGTATTTCGAGGACCCAAATAAGGTGGAATCTTTCGAGCCTTTGATGGATCAATACTTAGCAGTTCAACGTGCGGCAAGACCGGACTTTCAAGTAAAAAACTTCATGTTACGACCAATGAATACACATGGAGCTGTTTCAAGAGAGATACGCTGGACTGGGCTAAACAGCCAAATGCCTACAGCGGCGGTACTCACACCACAAATTATGGCATTACTTATTTTATTGGTTGCCTGTTTTAATTTCACCAATACGGCCATTGCTAATTCAAATCGCAGATTAAAAGAAATAGGTATACGCAAGGTGCTTGGGGGAACAAGAAAACAGTTGATCAATCAATTCATGACTGAAAACCTCACCGTTTGCTTCTTAGCACTGATATTATCTGTAGGAATAGCTATTTTCTTAGTCCCTGCATACAGCTCCATGTGGGAGGAAATGAATCTACAAATAAGTTTTACGGATGATTATAGGCTCTATATTTTTCTTGCAGTGTTGCTTTTATTTACCACAGGGTTAGCAGGCCTTTATCCTTCATTATATATAAGCAAGTACCGTCCGGTAAATATCCTCAGAGGTAGTATGAGCATTGGTGGAGCTGGTATGTTGACTAAAGTATTGTTAGCCATTCAGTATGCCTTAACTGTGATTGCCATATTCGCGAGTGTAGCATTTATTCAAAATGCACGTTATCAAGACTCTTTAGACATGGGCTATGACCAAGAGCAAATCATTGGCATCAACCTACTCAATGAAACCCAATACCAAAAAATAAGGTCTTCTATGCTTTCAAATCCAAGTGTTGTCGCTGTAGCAAGTGCGAAAAATCACATTGGCAGAGGAAATTATAATTTGACGCTAAAAAATCAAGATTTAGAATTTGATGTCAGTATGCTGGATGTTGGCATAGGTTATATGGAGTTAATGGGTCTAGATATTGTAGAAGGGCGATCATTTTCCAAAGAACTGGAGGCGTCTGATAGTCAAAATTCTATGCTGGTAAATGAGAAAATGGTGGAAGAGTTTGCTTGGTTGGAGCCTATAGGCCAAAGAGTAATAGTCAATGATTCAACTACCTTAACGGTAGTGGGGGTTGTTAAAAATTTCTATATGTATGGTTTTTGGGCACCTTTGGAATCCGTTGGCATCCGTCTTAGTAGTTTGAAATTCCAAGATGATGGCACGTATAGCTTTATTGTCGCCAAGACCAATATAAACGATGTTCAGGAAGTCTATGGATACCTTGAAAGTGAATGGAATAGTAAAATACCCAACAAAACTTTTACTGGCTTCTATCAAAATGATTTATTGAGAGGTGCGAAAGAAGTAAACAACAATGTCTTAACCATTTTTAGTTTTTTAGGCTCGGTGGCTTTTATTCTTTCTTGTTTGGGCTTATTTACCTTGGTGTCAATTAACTTAATTAAAAAGACTAAAGAAATAGGCGTACGAAAAGTTCTTGGCGGTGGAGTAGGGCATATTGTCTTTTTAATAAGCCGCAGCTATTTCATCTTATTATTAATTTCTTCAGCGATTGGTGTTACTGCTGGATATTACTTAATTGATGCGCTAATTGCCTCTATATTCAATAATTATAAACCAATGGATTTAATCACCTTTTTGGCACCTACATTGACCATCATCATTGTTTCCTTGACCATTGCAGCTTTGAGAACACTCAAATCAGCTACTGCCAATCCAGTCAAGTCGCTTAGATATGAATAATCCTAAAAAAAGTAATTGATATTCGTGAAAAGGCAATTTTACTTAGTTGAAATTGCCTTTTCACCTAATTTTTTTTATCCTACTGATACAGAAAATAGTTGAATGTTTTGACCTCTTCCTCTAAGTTCAAATTCACCTTTTAGTTCATAATTGTAAAGTGGAGAAAGCGTCTTTTTCAAATCGTCAGATATTAATAATGAAGCGTTTAGCTCATTACACAGTCCTTGAATTCGAGCTGTCGTATTTAATACATCACCTGTAAATAAGATCTCTTTTTTAATCAGGCCTACTTCACCTGTTGTTATATTTCCATAATGCAATCCGGCCTTAAACTCAGGCATTACACCAAACGTATCTATATAAAATTCTTGTCTACTATTAAGTTTGGCTAGAATGGAGTAATAGCAATTAATACAATGATCATTTTGAATGTCTTTTTGAAGTTTCCATGAGACCACAATTTCATCACCGATATATTGATAAATCTCTCCTTTAGCATTAAGTATTGAATCGGTCATATCTCGATAATAGCTATTTAAGAGATGATAATATTTCTCATGACCCAATGATTCTGCAATGCTTGTAGATGATTTCATATCTAAAAACATAAAAACTCGAATTTCCTTTTTAGATCTGGAATAAGTCCCAGTAAAAAAATTGCTTAGAACATGAGTGCCGACGTAATCAAAGATGTCGGATAAAAAAATGCCTAAGCACATGAAAAAACTTGCATAGATGACAATACTTATAAAAACGAAGTTAGTAAAGAACGTAAGCGAAGAACTCAGGACATCAGGATGATAAACTGGCAAGTCGAGTATCCAAGAGGTAGAGATAGCAGAATTAAAGAAAAGAATAACCGTCAAAACGGTTACATAAAGAGATGTTTTGAATAGTAGCTTAACAATGAATGCTTTTTGAATAAACAGATTTTTAAAGACAAGCTCCTCTAAAAACCCAAAAATACTACCACCCATTAATGCGACAAGAAGTACACTTATTAATGATGATCTAAAGTCATATATATTACCTGTTGAGGGGTAGAGGATTGATTCTCCCATAATTCCTTTTTCCAGCAATACGTATAGCAGACTTGCCAAATACCATAAGGAGAGATGAATGCTCATTTTCTTAAATAATCGCTTGATTTTAGGAGATAACATATGCTGCCATTAAAAAAGAAAATTTCATGGGCGGAAGATAGCTAATGAACCAATAATTTTCCTCTTTAAACTCATTAAGCTACGAATGACTCATGAAATTGATCAAAGGGAAAGGGCTATTTCTAAACTTTATGGCTTTTTATTAGTCAATAAAGACAACCTAAAAGTAAAACACTATTCATCCTTCAATTAACAGCAAAAAGGTCAATATCGTTTGGCTAAAAAGAGATCTTCGGACACAAGATCACGCGCCAATTGCTGCGGCAGAAAAGGATGGATTACCCTACATTTTACTTTTTCTATTTGAACCGAAGCTCATCGAACATCACGATACTTCTATTCGACATTTGCAGTTTCAGTATCATTCAATTTTAGGAATGAACCTCAAGCTTAAGGAAGTTAATCATCAAGTCAACTTACTCTATGCTGATGCCGAAGAGGCTTTCAAGTTTCTATTTGATTATTGTCAGGTCAAGAACGTTTATTCCTATCAAGAGTCTGGAATTGAAAAGAGTTGGTCTCGAGATAAAAGAGTTAAAATACTGTTCAACAAGAACAATGTCAGTTGGAAAGAATTTCAACGAGATGGAATTGCACGTGGAATAAAAAATCGGAATGGCTGGGATAGGCAATGGTATGCCACGATGAACCAGCCCGTATTAGTCAACAACTTTAGTCAAGGGAAGTCAATCAATGTTAAACACGCATTCAACCTTCCTATTGATTTGGAAAACGATCTATTGCAGTATCCTAATTTTTTTCAACCTGCGGGTGAAGTTAATGCATGGAAATACCTTAATTCTTTTACCATTGGTAGAGGATTTAATTATGCTCGGCATATCTCCAAACCAACGGAAAGTAGGCTTTCAGGAGGAAGGGTTTCTCCTTTTCTAGCTTGGGGAAACTTAAGCATCAAACAGGTATTATATTTTGTCGTTGATCATCAAAATTATGATAAGCACAAAAGAGCATTCTCAGGCATGATGACACGACTCAAATGGCATTGTCATTTTATACAAAAATTTGAGGTGGAATGTGCGTACGAGCATACTTGCATCAATCGTGGGTATGAATTATTAACCCATAACAATGACCATGACAAATTAGCCGCATGGAAGCAGGGGCGTACTGGTTATCCCTTGGTAGATGCGTGCATGAGAGCTGTCATAGCCACTGGATGGGTCAATTTCAGAATGCGTGCAATGTTGGTGAGTTTTTTATGCCATCACCTTGATCAAGATTGGAGAAAAGGGGTGTATCATTTGGCAAATCAATTTTTGGATTATGAACCAGGTATTCATTTTCCACAATTTCAGATGCAAGCAGGCACCACTGGCATCAACACCGTGCGTATATATAATCCCATCAAGCAGAGTCAAGAACATGATCCTGAGGGAATTTTCATTAAAAAATGGGTTCCAGAATTACAAAAAGTACCTGTAGAGTATATCCACGAGCCATGGAAAATGACTGGTTTAGACCAAGCCTTCTGTGGAGTGGAAATACGCAAAGATTATCCAGCACCCATTGTAGATCTTAAGACGAGTGGAAAAGAAGCTCGGGATAAAATCTGGGGACACAGAAAAAACGAACAAGTGATACAGGACAGCCAGCGAATATTATCAACACATACAAGACCAAACCGAAAGAAACAATAATGAAACTCTTTAAAGAAGAACTTCAAAAATTAGACAATAAGAAGCGGTTGAATATTATTAACTCAATAACAGGAATTAAGCCTGCTAATCTTATTGCCACTAAATCAAACAATGGTCAAGCAAATGCTGCAATTTTCAGTAGTGTGGTGCATTTAGGAAGTAACCCTGCCTTAATTGGGTTTATAATGAGACCAACAGGTGAGGTACCTCGACATACTTATGAAAATATTGTCGAGAATGGCTGCTATACGATTAACCATATTCATACTGGCATTCTTGCCCAAGCTCACTACACATCAGCGAAAATCGACAAATCAACATCAGAGTTTGTTAGGTGCGGTCTTACAGAAGAGTATATCGATGACTTTTATGCGCCCTTTGTAAAGGAAAGCACCTTGAAATTTTCGTTAAAGTTTGTTGAAGAGATTCCAATAAAACTGAATAATACCCTATTGATTATTGGAGAGATTGAATCTTTGATGATTCCTGATTTGGCATTAGATGAAAATGGATACATAGATTTGGCATTATTTAATACCGCTGGAATATCAGGGTTGAATAGCTATTATGGACTTCAAAAAGTGGCTACATTTCCGTATGCTCGTCCAAACGAAATACCCAATTTTTCTAAAAAATGAAGAAGCAGGATCTTCCGACGAAAATATGTTTAATATGCGAGAGGCCCTTTACTTGGCGCAAGAAATGGAAAACAGTTTGGGAAGAAGTGAAGTACTGTAGCGAGAGATGCAGAAACAACCGGAGCAAGCCTTCAAACTCGTAATTCCTTTAACTTTAAAGCCATGATGAGTAAAGATCATAGTCAATATTTCGCCCAAATATTTTTGCGAGTTTTAAATTAAAACCAAACCTTTTAGCCATGAATAACACCTTCGACCGGCTTACATTTATATTTCAAAATATGGTCTTGATAAAACTGAGAAAAACAGGACCGATCAAATAAAAGGATATGCCGAGGCATAGGCTGCTTTTGATGAAATTAAGAACCTAGGAGCAAGCTCACTAAGGATGAAGTTGAATAATTGACTCTTATTTGACCCAAGTATAGGGGAATATTAACCATTAGGTGGGGTTCAATAAAGCGGTAACTATTAATTCAGTAAAAGCGATGAGTCCGTTAATAAAAAATTCACATCTAAAAGTTTTGATTCGTTAATAAAAGAGAAGCCAGCATTGGTCGACTTTAAAGTATTTTTAAATAACCAACATAGCTTTAAGGTTTTCAGTGATATAAACATTAAAGCCTATTGTATCGAACCAGATTTTTTTAAAAATTTGACAGGATAAATTCCGACCTACGCTAACGTATAGGAATGCACCAAAGAAATTTGACTAAACACTTGGCATTATTTGCGAATTCACAATTTATCATTTGATTGGTAAAACACTTATGTTGTTCATCGGGTTCTAATAGTTATGATATTACAATATTTACTATTTCTAATTTTGACACTACTATCCCCAAACGAACCAGTAATCATTGATTTTAGTCTCCCAAAAGAAGCAAATAAGTGGGTGGTAGTGAATGATGGTGTGATGGGTGGCTTATCAAAAGGTAAACTAACGCTAACCAAACAAGGAGTGAAGTTTTACGGAACAGTATCCCTAGAGAATAATGGGGGATTCACTTCACTAAGAAGTCCATATAGCAGATTAGACTTATCACAATTTCAAAAGTTCTCTATTAAGTATAAAAGCGAAGGTGTCTTACACGCTTTTCAATTGGAACATCATGACCGGTTTTATTTACCTAATCACAAATTGCCACTTAAAAATAGTGAGGAGTGGACCATTATTGAATACGATTTGAGAGATCTTGACCAATATCAAATGGGACGTAAAACCAACCAGAAAATGAGTGATGAAGCATTGTCAAAAAACATAAGACTAGGATTTATTACTTCTGAAAAAAGAGCGGGATCTTTCACTTTAGAAATTGCAGAGATTCGTTTTTACTGAAAACCAATAATTTGGAATCCTTGGTTATTTCAATATTGATGCTGCCTTTAAAAAGAATTTAATCATCATTGCTTTATGAAGCAGATACTCCTTATTTTCCTTACAGTCTCTTTCCTTTTCTCTTGCTCTCAGAATCCAGAAAAGAAAATTGACGTAATCTCTACCGACCAACTGTTTGAGGACTATTATCAATTCAAGCTAAAAATAAATCCTGTAGAAGCGACAAAGGCAGGAGAGAACGATTTTAATCATTACATAGCCAATTATATATCAGACCAGTATCTCAATGATTGTGTTCAACAATACAATAATTTTTTAACTAAGATTGATGCCATTGATAAAGAATTATTGTCACAGTCGGATCTTATAAGTTTAAAAGCCATGAGGTGGGACTGTTCCATTAAGTTGGAGGGGTTGCAAAATAAGCTCATAACGATTCCGTCACCTATTTTTGATTTACCACATTTCAAGTTAATGCCCCTTACACAACTTTCTTCTTTCCAATTGTATATGGGGCAGATGGCAAGCGGTGCAAGCGTGCAGCCCTTCAAAACAGTCGTAGACTATGATCATTGGCTGAGTCGTGTGGATGATTATTTGGTTTGGTTAGCAACAGCTCAGTCTAACATGATACAAGGTATTAAGGATCAAATAGTGCTTCCTCAAGTATTGATTGAAAGAATGATCATACAGGTTCGCCCAATGGCGGAAGCTCCCCTAAAAGAGCACATCTACTATGGAGCAGTAGAGTTAATACCAAGTTCCATATCAGCGGAAGAAGTTAAGAGAATAACATTGGCGTATTCAAGTATGATAGAGGAAAAGGTTAAGCCGGCACATGCCGACTTATTAAACTTTTTGAAAAATGAATATCTACCTGCCGGACGACAAACTGATGGTATTGACGCCTTGCCCAATGGATTAGAAACTTACCAATACCTTATTAAGTACCATACCACAACCAATATGCTTCCTAAAGAGGTATTCGAGTTGGGTAAGCGTGAAGTAAATCGGATTACTCTTGAAATGGAACAAGTCAAATCAGAAGTTGGATTTCAAGGTACATTAAAAGCTTTTTTTAACTACGTTAGGACAAAACCTGAATTACGGCCATTCACAAAACCCGAAGAAGTTATTGCACATTTTAATTCGATTAAAGAAAAAATGGAGCCAAGTATTTCAAAACTGTTTAACATAAAACCCAAAGCAAGCTTTGAAGTAAGACGAACCGAGTCTTTTCGTGAAGCATCTGCGAGTGCGGAATATGTTCCAGGCAATAAGGATGGGTCCAGGCCCGGGGTTTTTTATGTCCCTATTCCTAATATCTCTGAATATAACATCTTGTCAGATGAAGCTTTGTTTCTTCACGAGGCTATACCAGGACACCATTATCAGCTTTCTCTCCAACAGGAAAATAACAACCTTCCTGAATTTCTTCATTCAGAAGGGGTTGGCGTATACGTTGAAGGCTGGGCGCTGTATGCTGAGTCGCTAGGAAAAGAACTTGGGTTATACGAAGACCCTTATCAGTATTTTGGGATGCTTAGTATGGAAATGCACAGGGCCATTCGTTTGGTTGTAGATGCTGGTATTCATACGCAAGGATGGACAAGAGAGCAAGCCATTAAATACTCTTTAGATCATGAAGCCGAATCAGAAGCTTCCATAACCTCCGAAATTGAGCGATATATGGCTATTCCAGCACAAGCGATATCATACAAGGTCGGTCAATTGAAAATTAAAGCCTTAAGAGACCTAGCAAAAGATAAAATAGGAGAAAAGTTCGATATCAGAGAGTTTCATGACCAGGTACTTAATTCGGGCAGTTTGCCACTAGTACTTTTGGAAGAGAAAATTAATCAATGGATTAGCACCAAGTTAAGTTTGGAATAAGGGTTATGAGCTACGGAAATTAATCATTCAAGGATATATAGTCGATAACAACCTATAGTTGAACGCTATATACTCCTTGAGGCCTATAGGAATGCTCATCGTCGCGTTGAATAATCCAAGATCATGTCTTCCCATCATTCTCATCTACCTTTTATTAACGTCTTGTCGCAGTAAAGAA
>JBLIIJ010000035.1:0-36678 GCA_047635055.1 Cyclobacteriaceae bacterium
TCCATGGATCAATGAGTTGGAAAATTTTAACAACAAAGAATTAACAGAAAAGCATGTTCAGCTTTACTCTTTAGTCTTTCAGTTGGTAAATATGGCAGAGGTCAATGGGGCTGTGCAGCATAGAAGAGCAGATGAAGATAAGGATTTAACGCAAGTCAAAGGGCTTTGGGCTAATAATTTCAAACGACTCAGGGATAAGGAAATCGATGAACGCGATATAGCAATACGCTTAAAAAGCATCTGTGTAGAACCTGTTTTGACTGCACATCCTACAGAAGCGAAAAGAGCCACGGTCCTAGAGCATCACAGAGAATTATATCTGCTTATTGTCAAACGAGAGAATAGCATGTATAATTCTTTCGAACAAAATAATATCAGAAACGATCTAAAGCAGGTATTATATAGACTCTATAAAACAGGCGAAATTTATCTCGAAAAGCCTGATGTGCCTTCGGAGCTTAGAAATATTACGCATTATTTGACCAATGTTTTTCCTGAGACGATTCCTGTAATGGATAGGAGAATGATGCAGGCGTGGGAACATCTTGGTTTTGATAGTAAGACAATTTATGAATTAAATGCTTGGCCTAAGCTCTCCTTTGGTGATTGGGTTGGAGGAGATAGAGATGGACATCCGCTTGTGACGGAGCAAGTAACGGAAGATACTTTAAAAATTCTTCGACTAAACTCGATAGTTGTTGTGCGCAGGAAACTCATTGATCTGGTCCGTCATTTAAGTTTTACTGTTTCGATAGACGAGGTGCCGACAGAATTGTCTGAAAGAGTCCTTGAAATAAAATCGGAATTAGGCGCTCGTGGGGAAGAAGCTTTCTCTAGAAATAAAGGAGAGTATTTTCGGCAGTTTGTCAATTTATTGATCAGTAAGCTTCCAGTAGATACAAAACGTGGACATGCTACTGAAATAAACGAACATCCTGGTTGTTATTTTGTCTCCAAAGAGCTCATCGCAGATCTAAAACTACTTCAAAAGGTGATGGTTAAGTTTGGAGCAAAGACTATTGCTTATGATGACGTTCATAATGCTTTAAGATGTGTAGAGACTTTTGGGTTTCATTTGGCTCATTTGGACGTGAGACAGAATAGTGCATTTCATGATAAGGCCATGTCACAATTGTTAGAGGCTGCTGGTTTTGTGAAAACAGATTATTATGATTGGTCTGAAGAGGAAAAGCTAGAATTTTTGAATAATGAATTGAAGTCTAATAGACCTTTTACTCATCAAAATTTAAAGCTAGGCCCAAATGCTGAAGCTGTGGTTAATTGTTTTAGAGTTCTGGAAAGACATATTGCCAAATATGGAATTGGTGGACTTGGGGCATTGATTGTAAGCATGACTAGATCAGTGTCTGACTTGCTATTGGTTTATATATTGGCTCGAGAAGCGGGTATAACGATGCAGACTGATGACGGCTTAGTGTGCAAATTACCAGTGGTTCCCTTGCTTGAAACTATCAATGATCTAGAAAATGGGCCTGATATTCTGAAAGGTTTTTTAAAGCACCCCTTTACGCAGCGAACATTGAAGTATGTCCAACAGGAAAGAGGTGAGGAGAGACCTACTCAGCAAGTCATGGTCGGATACAGTGATAGTAACAAGGATGGCGGCATAATGGCCAGTCAATGGCATTTATATAAGGCACAATCAAGTTTATATGAGACCGGAAAAATGTTTGATGTGAAAATTCGCTTTTTTCATGGAAAAGGAGGAAGTATTAGTCGAGGTGCTGGGCCAACGCATTATTTCATAAATGCATTACCACATAGTAGTGTTGGTGGTGATTTAAGACTTACTGAACAGGGCGAAACAATTGCTCAGAAGTACGCAAATAAGGTTAATGCAGAATATAATTTGGAGCTATTAACTGCGACAACATCGGCCAATTATATTTTAGGTGAGTTTACTGAACGTAAACCACATCCTCAGGCGGCTATTTTAGAAAAATTAGCGGTAAAGAGTAAGTCACACTATGAAAACCTTATTCGTGAAGAAGGCTTCATTCAATACTTCAGAGAAGCAACACCTATTGATGCTATTGAATCAAGTAAAATAGGATCGAGACCGGCGAAAAGAACGGGCGCAAATACTCTTGAAGACTTAAGAGCGATTCCTTGGGTATTTTCTTGGAGCCAGTCCCGTTGTAATATGACCAGTTGGTACGGTATAGGGACTGCTATTAGTCATTTAAAAGAAAATGATCCAATTTCTTATGCAGAATTTAAAAAATCTGTAGCGTATGATCCTTTTATAAGATATGTATTGACCAATGTTGATACAAGCCTCGCTGCGACTGATGAATCCATTATTAAAAACTATGCTTCATTAGTGACAGACAATACTGTAAAGGAAAAGTTTTTGGGAATGTTTTTAGATGAACTCCAGTTAACACGAGAAGTGATGATGGATCTTTTGGAAATTGGTATTGAAGAGAGAAGAAAAAATCATTATTACTCTAACAACCTACGTGCATCATTGATGACTTTTATGCACAACAATCAAGTTAACTTATTAAGAGCTTGGCGGATAGCCAAAAAGGCTAATAGTAAAGAGGCCAATAAATTGCAAACTCAATTAATGCTTACAATTAATGGAATTGCATCTGCCATGAGAAATACTGGTTGATAGGCGCCATTGAATATTTAATAAAAAAAGGCTGCTAAAATAGTATTTTAGCAGCCTTTTGATTTTAAGAATGTTTTAATCTGCGAAGGGGCTCAAGGAAATATTGTCAAATTTCACTGTAAATTCTTGCCAATTTTTTTCAAAATAAGCTTCCACTTTTTGGTTGGCAAAAACAATAACATCACTGGTTTTCTCCAACATTTTTTCTTCCATAGGACCGGGAATATGGGATGCATTGCTTATAAAAAAGTAGGTATTTCCATAGTGGTCGTTGACATTTAAAACTGGGTCATCCGTAATGCCTTGTCTCTTATCTTCCTTTCCAACGTAAAGATCTAACAAACTATTTAACGAATCTTTGACAGCTTTACTTTCCTTAATGAGATCTTCGAAATCATTTTCACTTTTGAGTTTCATTCGATTGATCATTACATCTATTCCAGTCATTCGATTTTTTAATTTCTCCACTTTTGAAAGAGCCAAGGACTGTAAACCCTCTAAATCCTTAAGCGTTTGATGTTTTGCCTCTAAAATATCGAACGAGGTGTTTAAACGTGGATCTGTCTTCACTTCGATCGTTGTACTATCCGAACTTTCCCCATAAGTTATTTTCACTCGGTATTTGCCAGGCAATACTTCAACACCAGAGGGTTCGTTTTTATTTTTTAATTCCTTTCTTGTGAGGTTACTAATACCCTTTTCATCCAGATTCCAGTAGGTACGATGTAGTCCAGATTCTTTAGGTTTTTCAAATTTTAAGTTTCGAACTGTTTCTCCTTTTTTATTTTTAATGTTGATATACACCGTATCATATTTAACAAGACTTGTACTGTCTATATCTTCCTTTTTTGGAATATTCAACGAATAGGTAAGCATTGCTCCTTTTTTTCTATTCTCTCCACTAAACATAGCATCTGCAGAAAACCTTGTTCCGGTTGGCTGTTGGATTGCAGATAGGTAGGCTGAAGGTGGATTAAAGATCTTTATTCTATTTTCTAAAATTGACAGTCCTTTATTTGCTAATGCTCTTATCGGGCGGATATCGTCAAGCACGTAGGCAGCTCTGCCAAAAGTACCAATGACAAGATCGTGCTCTCTGGGATGAATGACTAAATCCATCGTATTGACAGTTGGGAATCCATTCGTCCATTTGGTCCATGTTTTAGTATCATCGAGTGAAATATATAAGCCATCATCTGTTCCAAGAAAGAATAATTTAGGCTCAATTATATCCTGTACAATAGAGAGTGCATAACCTGTCACATCATTTTCATCAACAATTCTTTCCCAGCTTTTCCCGAAATTTTTAGTTCTAAAAGCATAGGGCGCAAAATCAAACTTTCTGTAATTGTTGATAATCACAATCGCCTCGCCTTCAGCATATGTTGATGCTTTGATTTGAGGTATCCAGCCACCTTTTGGCGCATCCTTTATATTACTAGCTACATTATTCCATGTGTTACCTCCATCTCTGGTTAGTTGTATATTCCCATCATCTGTGGACACCCAAATAATATCATTATTTAGTTGGCTAGGAGTGATGGCCAATATTGTGCAATAATTTTCCGCGCCTGTCGCATCCATGGTGAGTCCGCCACTTTCATGTTGTTTTTGTTTTTCCTTATTGTTTGTAGTTAAGTCAGCAGATATAATCTCCCAACTCATTCCTTTATTTGTGCTCTTATGCACAAACTGACTACCGAAATAAATGGTATTATTATCAAAGGGATCTTGAGAGATGGCCGCATTCCAATTGAACCTCAGTTTTTCTTCTAATAATGGTTCCTGTGGTTTCAGGTATTCGAAGTAACCCGTTTGTCTATCGTATCTGCCAACCCATCCTTCTTGAGCCATGCTATAACCATATCTGTTATCGTCTGGATCGGGCACAACATCAAATCCATCACCAAACGAAATTTCTTGCCAATAGCTGTTTCTAATACCCTGATCCTTCCACACATACGAAGGACCAGCCCAAGACCCATTATCCTGCATTCCTCCATAAACATTGTATGGAATATCATTATCTACAGAGATATGGTAAAACTGTGCCACAGGAATATTCTCCACAAACCTCCAAGTATTCCCTTGGTCTCTCGAAATATTTAAGCCCCCATCATTACCTTCTATGATATAATTTGGATCTTCAGGATGAATCCACCAGGCGTGGTGATCAGGGTGAACTCCTCTTGTTGTGTTGTATGCCGGCATTAACCGAGAAAAAGATTTGCCGCCATCGTTACTCACATTTACATAGGTATAAACAGTGTATAACCGATATTCATTTTTAGGATCAACGCTAATGTCACTGTAGTAAAACGGGCGATTTCCTATTTCATCTTTATCGTTAATTTTCTCCCATTTAAAACCACCATCCGAAGATTTATACAATGCATTTTTCTTAGATTCAATCAACGCATAAACAATATTGGGATTACTCGGGGCAACAGCGATACCTATTCTTCCCAGATTATCTTCGGGCAGCCCGTCCTCTTTTGTTCTTTTTTCCCATGTTTCCCCTCCATCATGGGTTACATAAAGACCAGAACCCTTCCCACCAGAAGTGAAAAACCATGGCTGTCGGTAGTGCTCCCACATTGCAGCATAAAGCTTATTTGGATTGGATGGGTCCATGATTAACTCTGAGCATCCAGTTTTATCATTATTGAAGAGCACCTGTTTCCAAGTTTTTCCTCCGTCGATAGTTTTATAAACACCACGTTCACTATGAGCTCCCCAAGGAGAACCAATCGCCGCAACATATACTGTATTGGAATTTTGAGGATCAATGACAACTCTGTGAATATTTCTGGTTTTGTCAAGCCCCATTTTAACCCAAGACTTCCCAGCATCTAGACTCTTATATATGCCATCTCCTCCGTTTAGAGAGTTTCTGGGGTTTCCTTCACCAGTTCCTGCCCATATCACGGAAGGGTTTGATTGTTGAATAGCCACTGCTCCAATGGAGGCAGTCGTTTGATCATTAAATATAGGTTCCCAGCTAATTCCTCCATTTATTGATTTCCATATACCGCCTGATGCAGTGCCTACGTAAATAGTGTTTGGCTGTTTATTTATTACGTCGATAGATGTCACACGGCCAGCCATCCCAGCTGGGCCAATACTTCTTGCGGATAAACCTTTGAGCTTATCCATATCTAAAGTCTGCGCGTTACATAACAAGGGCAGAAGGAAATAAAGGAAGAAAATCTTTTTCATATAAAGCTATATTTGACTTTAAACATAATTCAAAAATATTTTAAAATCGACAGCAAAATGAACAGCGGTTTATCCGTCAAATGGTCGGTTTTAACGAAAGATGACAAAAGAAAAGAGATAATATGCGATAAACGCTTTTAAAATATTTTTCTTTAACTAGATACAACCATGACGATAGAATCTAATGCTAGCCTTTTTGAAAAGTATGATTAAGAACTTTACGATTCGCCAAAAAATGATGTATTTCATTCTTGGCACCACGTTGATAATATATCTCCTCACTTTCGGAGCGATCACTTATTCTGTAAATAAACAGGCCATCATTGAAGGCGAAAAACTAGCAGAAACGGCTATAAAGAAAAAAGCAGAGGCGATAAAAAAAGTCTTGAATGAGGATTTGGCTATTGCAAGAACAATGGCTATTGCCGTCAAATCTTACATAGGCTTACCAGAAAGCAATAGAACTCAGCTACGAAAAGAATTGATGTTAGGCGTTTTAAGATCAAACCCAAAATATGATGCTGTCTGGATGAGCTATGAATTATGGACTTTGGATCCTAACTGGGACAAAACATATGGTAGAGAGCGTGCTACGTATTATATTCAAAATGGAAAAGTGAGTGAGCACATCAGGTTGGATAACTTGGAGTCGGATCCAATATCAGGTTTATACACGCAAATAAAGAAATATAAATATGAGACTATTGGTGAGCCTTATGAATTTCAGGCATATGGGGGCACATCAGATAAAATGCTACTAGGGATATCACCAACTTCTCCACTAATAATTGATGGACGATTTGCGGGGCTAATTGGTACTGATATGTCAGTTGATGATTTTAAATCTATGTCGGAAATAGATTTTTACGATAAAGGTTTTGCCTTTCTTGTATCGAATGACGGGACGATTATTACTCATAAAAATCCTGATTTGGCGAATACGCAACTTGATTCCTTAAGTATTGCCAAGAATACGTCTTTAGACGTTTTAGAAAAAGTGAAAAATGGTGAAAAATTCTCCTTTTCTGTTTTCGACGACTACTATAATGAGGAAACGTTCTTTGCCTTTGAACCTATCACAATTGGGCAATCAAAGACGCCTTGGTCAGTAGCGATGGTTGTACCTATTTCAGAGATTACTCGATCTTATAAGGAATCGGTCTATTTCACCGTTTTTACAGGTTTTTTTGGATTGATTATTCTATCCTTAATCGTTTATGTTATTGCTAATTCGATAAGTAAGTCTTTACAAAACTCCAACAAAGTATTAAAAAGGCTTTCAGAAGGAGATGTGTCTATTGATAAGGAGCTGTTTGTAAAAGGTGATGACGAACTATCACAAATTGCAAGATCTGTCAACCTTTTAGTTGCGGATTTAAAGTTCAAAGCTTCATTTGCGGAAAAAATAGGAGAAGGACAACTTGATTCTGAATTTGAGAAGTCAGGCGAAAATGATATTTTGGGTAGATCTTTATTGCTAATGAGAGAAAATTTACGCAATGTCATTGCGGAGACTCAGGATATAGTGAATAGGGCAGGAAAAGAAGGCGAATTATCAGCGAAAATTCAAGTGACTGATAGTCATGGAGCATGGAGTGATTTGGGAACGTCAATCAATCAATTATTAGCGTCTATTTCTATTCCATTCAATAAAGTGAATGAAGTGGTTAATTCCTTGGCATTAGGAGATCTAACTATTAGATATGACATTGATGCCAAAGGAGATATAGCAAGTCTCGCTCAAAATCTCAATTTGGCACTTCAAAGTTTAAACGAATTAATTGCGGAGATCGCTCAGGTTGCCCAAGTGGTAGAAAGTAGTTCGACTGACATGCTTACAACTAGTGAGGAGATGAATTTGAATACGACCGAGATTGCTTCATCGATTTCAGAAATGAGCAATGGAGCACAAAATCAAGTGATGAAGGTAGATGAGGCATCAAGTCTTGTTGAAGGAATTTTACGATCGAGTACAGCGATGGGTGAGCAAGCAGTAAGGATAAATAATGCAGCCAAAGAGGGAGTGAAAAATAGCGAAGACGGAATGAAGCTTGTCAAGAAAGTAGGTTTTAGCATGAGTGATATTTCTGCCTTTTCAAATGATACTTACAGCTCCATTAAGGTACTTACAAAGCGCTCAGATGAAATATCAAATGTGCTAAGTGTCATTACTGATATTGCTGCCCAAACAAATTTACTAGCGTTGAATGCAGCAATCGAAGCTGCCCAGGCAGGTGACGCGGGGAGAGGCTTTGCAGTTGTCGCTGAAGAGATTCGCAAGTTGGCCGAAGGATCTAGAAATTCTGCTAAGCAAATTGAAAGATTAATTAAAGATGTGCAAAGTGACGTTTCAACAGCTTCGTCAGCCATTGATATGATGAAAGCCAGTGTGTCCTCAGGTGAAAAAGCATCTAAGTCGGCCTCCGAAGCATTTAATTCCATTATTAAGTCATCTTCCGAAACACTGCTGATGTCTCAAGAGATTAATAACCGTGTGGAAAGCCAATTAAAGGACATTAAAAGTGTCGTTGCTATTACTGAATCAGTTGTCGTTATAGCAGAACAAACCGCGGCGGGAACGGAAGAGATCGCAAGTTCAGCTTCTGAGTTGTCTTCGGGAATGTCTGGTTACGGTCAGAAAAATGAAGAACTCAATCAGTTGGCCAAGGAGCTTAGTGATAGAGTATCAAAGTTCACCCTAAATAGAGAGCAAGAATGAGTTTAGATAAGGTTGATGATTTGGTTGACAACTGGGCGGAATTTGCTTCTAAAACAAAATTGAAACATCTTCAAAGAAGTGAGAAAATAGAAAAAGCCACGTTAGTTGTCTTTAATTTGTTTGACCATGAATATGCATTGGTCATCGATGAGATAAAGGAAATTATATCAATACCTCATATTACACCAATCCCTCAAACGCCAGATTATATTGTTGGATTGGGGAATGTGAGAGGAAATGTATTGGCATTATTAGACCTTAATTATAGAGTTTTTAAAGAATCATCTGGGAAAAATGAGTTTGTCGTAGTTTTAAAAAGTAACGAGTTAAAATTAGGTTTACTTGTCACAAAAATGCCAGAGACTTTTACTTTAGAAAAGTCAATGTTAAATTATTCTAGTACAGCAATTAAGTCCTTATCAAAAGAAGATGATTTCATCAAGGGTCTTGTAAAAAAAGATGAAAGAATAATTTTTCTTATGGACACTAAAAAATTATAATATTTACAATAAAAATCGATGAACGATTATCTCGTAATTCTCCTAAGTTTAATTTTTATAGGGGCTCCTGTTATTCTTTTTATTTCAAAAAGGATATTCAAAAACACTATACTTTTTCAATTGACGATTGCGATAACCTTGTTGGAAATAGTCATTGCTATGCTCGCGTACGTAGTAGGAAAAGAAGGGTTTGGGCAATTAATATGGGCAGTGCCAACAGGTATTTTCTTTACTGTTTTAATGTATTTCCATTTCAATAAACGATTTTTAAAGCCTTTAAATGATGTTAAAATTGAAATTGAAAAATTATCTCGAGGGATTAGCACGAAGAATCACTCATTAGCTAAGCGAAAAGATGAGATAGGCGAATTAGCGATCTCACTAAATAACTTGGACGACACCATCACCTCAACTGCCGATGTTATTAATAGCATTTCGAGAGGAAATATAAACTTAAATATTGATGTTAAAAGCGAAGAAGATGTTCTAGGAACTGCTATTTTAAAACTGAAGACCAGGTTGAAAACGGTTTTGGACGATACGATGGAAGCGCTCCAAAACGCGAAAGAAGAGGGAAATTTTTCGGTTCGAGTTGATGCTGGAAATTCAGAAGGAATTTGGCTCGACCTGACCAAAAACATCAATAGTCTTCTAACTATTATCTCCAATCCATTTGATCAGATTAATGAAGTTATAAAATCAATGTCCGAAGGTGATCTTACGCAAAGAATTGAAATA
The DNA here is from genome assembly GCA_047635055.1 of Cyclobacteriaceae bacterium. Lineage (GTDB taxonomy): Bacteria > Bacteroidota > Bacteroidia > Cytophagales > Cyclobacteriaceae > JAVJRN01. The sequence goes on from JBLIIJ010000035.1 coordinate 9,818, forward strand.
GAATCCGAAGGAGATATTAAGCGCTTAACTCAAAATCTAAATTTAGCACTTAATCACATTGAAGGTATTTTATTTCAAGTTTCGAAGAATGTCTTGTCTATTGACGAAGCAGCAGAAGAAATGAAAAACACAGGAGTAGAGATGAACATTAGCTCCAATGAAATTGCCACAGCCATATCAGAGATGAGTCAAGGTGCTCAAAACCAAGTCATGAAGGTAGATGAATCTTCAGGCTTATTAGAAGGAGTCTTGAACAGTTCTAAAAACATGGTTGATAAAGCAGAGCAAATAAATACAGCTGCTATTGATGGGAAAGTATTGAGTCAAAAGGGTATGGAAACTATTGGTAATCTTGCCTCTAGCATGACTGATATTCTTGATTTTTCCAACAAAACCAATGACTACATGGTCGCCTTGCAGGCAAGGTCAAATGAAATATCTGATGCATTGAACGTCATTACTGAAATAGCTTCACAGACCAATATGCTCGCATTGAATGCGGCAATAGAAGCAGCTCAAGCTGGTGAAAGTGGGAGAGGTTTTGCTGTAATAGCAGAAGAAATTAGAAAATTAGCCAATAGTTCAAGAAATGCTGCCAAAGAGATAGATGTATTGGTAAAAACTGTGAACGCAGATACAGTAGCTACCGCAAAGTCAATGAAAATGATGAAAGAAGTAGTTTCAAATGGAGTGAGGGAATCAAATTCTGCTTCTAAATCATTTAATGAGATGCTGCTATCATCAGATGATATTTTGGAGTTTTCAGAGGAAATTTTGGTGTCTGCAAACATACAAATTGGCAGTATTGAAAATGTTGTAAAAATAACGGAAAGCGTCGTTGTAATTGCTGAGCAAACAGCCGCCGGAACTGAAGAAGTAGCCAGCTCTGCTTCGGAATTATCCGCAGGAATGGACGGGTATTTAGACAAGGCCGCCAAGCTTGCCAATATTGCTAATTCATTCAAAGAGGGGATAAGCATGCTTAAAATTTCAAGTAATGATTTATCTGGTGCGAATGTTCTCAACGTATTACGGGAAAATTTCGAAAAAGAGAAAATGCTTTTAAATGCACTACTTAAAAATGTTCCAGATTTTATCTATTTTAAAGATCGTGAAAGTAAGTTCTTCAGAAATAGCCAAGCACACATCGAGTCATTTGGATTTCAAAATCAAGAGGAACTTAATGGAAAATCTGATTTTGATTTTTATGGTAGTCATGCACAACAAGCATTTACGGATGAAAAGAGAATATTAGAAACAAAGGCACCCTTGCTTAACTTGATTCAAAAAGCGGATCATAAAAATGGAAAGTCAAGACATGTTACAACAAGCAAAATGCCATTAATCAATAATAAAAACGAAGTAATAGGTACGTTCGGCATTTCTCGTGATATAACGGAATTGGTCGAAGCTCAGTTACAGGCAGATGCGGTAGCAAAACAATTGAAAGAGCTGAAAGGTAAGTACGAGTTTAATTAAACGATGATATCTTTGTTATAACCCATGTCTAGAGCAATTTTTCCAGGTTTAAACACCAGTAACGATATTAGAAGAAAGGAACTTCATGAGAAGTTCTCTGAAGAAATAAAGGGGCTCTCAGGTAAAAAAGTACATTTAATTGTCTTCGATCTTGAAAAAATAAAGTTTGCCCTTGAAATAGAAAAGATTGATGAGGTGGTGGCAACACCGGCTATAAACAAACTGCCTAAAAGTCCGACCTATATCCCAGGAATAGCAGCAATACGCGGCACTGATATTATCATCTTAGATCTTGGTTCCAAATTAGGACTAGATCAAATATCAAATATTAAACATGAAGATACTTTTACAATAGTCGTTGCGAGTCAAAGGTTTACAATAGGTATATTGACTCCCTTAATACCAATAAATATTATTGTTTCCGGAGAGCATATTCAACCAACAGGTATGGATATTGCCGGTAGCCCTGAAGATGAAACTTATATAAAGGGGATAATCAGGCATGGTGAAGAACGGATTTATTTTATTGATATTGATGAATTGTTAGAAGGAGATAGAACTAAATAAAATCAACATTTGAAATCAAAAATAAGCATATTAATTGTTGACGATTCTGCCTTTATAAGGTTGTTAATCAATGATTTGTTGTCTCAAGAGCCTGATTTAGAAGTGGTAGGTTCAGCAACCAATGGTAAAGAGGCTGTTGAGCAAACACTGGCTTTGAAGCCTGATGTGGTTCTTATGGACATGACAATGGGTGAGTTCGATGGTTTGTATGGTGTAGAACACATCATGAAGACGCACCCTACACCCATATTAATATTAAGTTCTATTGGTAACACCAACTTAGATCCAATCTTTGACGCCTTAAGGTTAGGTGCGGTTGACTATATAAATAAACCAAAAAGAGGTGGCTCAAAGATTCGAGAAATGGATTTAGAGTTAATACAAAGAATAAAAAAAGTTGCAAAAGCTAAACCACGAACGATTGATACTCATGAGCCGTCGACTTTAATCAAAAAAAAAACCATTCATTCGAAAGGAAATTTTGATATTGTTATAATAGGTGCGTCAACTGGTGGACCAAGTGCGGTTGAAAAAATTGTCACCAATTTACCTAAAGATTTGGGTGTTCCTGTTGTTATTATTCAACACATGCCAGAGAACTTTATCCCTTCATTTGCTTCACGTTTAGACGGATTGAGTGAATTAAAAGTTGAAGTAGCGCAAATAGGTCAGCCTATGCCTCAAAACACGGTGCTAATAGCCCCTGGAAACACCAATATTGTGTTAAAAAAGTCTGCTAATAATGAGTTTATCATAGGAGCGACTTCAGAGTCTTATAAAGAATACAACAATCCATCAATAAACGCTTTTATGCTTTCAGCTGCAGAGATATGTGGAAAAAAATGTCTGTCGATCATACTAACAGGAATGGGAAAGGACGGCACTAGAGGAATCCAAGAAATAAAAAAGTCCGGAGGACTTACGGTGGCACAAGATGAGTCTTCTTCTATCATTTTTGGTATGCCAAAACATGCAATAGCTTCTGGTTGTATAGCAGAAGTTTTAAATATCAGTGAGATCGCGGATTTTATTATTAAAAAAGTTCAAAATGAGCGATAAAGAATCAGAGTATAAAGAGCTGTTTCTCCTAGAGGCAAAAGAGAATATTGATAAGCTGGAAAATTTGTTTGTGAAACTTGAAAAAAATCATTCGGATATCCGTGCCATCAATGAAATTTTCAGAATAACGCATACTTTGAAGGGAAATGCAATGGGAATGGGATTTGACTCGATTGGAGAATTGTCGCACCTTTTGGAGGATGTCATGCTTGCCATACAGCACAAATCAGTTGAGCTAGACGAGGATTTATTTCAATTAATTTTTAGGGCTAATGATAAACTGACGGCCCTGGTATTAGCTTTAGAAACTGGTAAAAGAGTGAGCTATTTAGGAATTAAGACGAGTCTCTCTCTTTTTCTCAATCAATCAATTAATACCATAGAGAATAATGAGGCGCAGATATCTGGAAATGAATCAAATGCAATACTTACGCCGAACGCTGAAAGCAATGAACAATCAGCCATCCAAGGTTTGCAGGAAGATGTTGACGAAGAATCTGATATAAGCCTTTCGGACGTAATACAAATTCCATTAAAAAAAATGGATGAACTAATGAGTGAAATGGGGCAGTTGGTTATTGAGAGAGATCGGTTGATAGCATTAAGTCAAACATCCCAGATGACTACCCGCGAGCTTGAGCCTTTGAAAAGACTGACGTCTAACCTGCAATACAGTATCATGAATGTGAGAATGGTGAAAGTTGGTTTTTTATTTAACAAGTTTCATCGAGTAGTAAGAGATGCCGCCAAAACTGAAGGGAAGAATATAAATCTAATTTTAAAAGGAACTGAGGTTGAAATTGATCGAAATATATTAAAAGTTATTACAGACTCTTTAGTGCACTTGGTTAGAAACTCAGTAAGCCATGGTATTGAACAAAGCGAAGAGAGAATAAAAGCAGATAAACCTAAAATAGGATCGATAACATTACTTGCTATGTATAGCCGGGATAGAGTGATTATTTCTATAGAAGACGATGGTCACGGAATGGATGTAGAACGCTTGAGAGAGAAAGTAATTTCCAAAGGGTTCATTAATCGGGATGCTGCAAGCAAATTGAAAGATTCCGAGGTTATCCAGTTTATTTTCCATGCGGGTTTTTCTAATGCAGACACAGTCAATGAAATCTCTGGAAGAGGAGTAGGCATGGATGTTGTTAAAAAAGCTGTAGAATCAGTAGGAGGACAAGTTAAAGTCAATACAAAATCGAGGTTTGGTACGACCATTTCTATGGAATTACCTGTTTCCCTAGCATTAAAAACCACATTAATGATTGCGCTTGGTGATCATGAATATGCTGTCGGAATGTCTTTTGCCGAAGCAGTTGTAAAGGTTCAAAAGAAAGATCTGAGTATATTCGGGCATACGCTTTTGTCAGACTTCAAAGGAGAGGCCATCACCACAATATTTCTAGCGGATCTTTTTAACGTAAAGAGTTTGGATGATTTAAAAGAGAGAGGTGCTCTACAAAAAACATTTTTAAGTTTAGAAGAGAACCAAGTGTTCGATATGATAATAATAAATTATGGTGATCGTAAAACTGGGATTGTTGTTGATAAAGTAATTCAGCAAAAAGAAATGATTGAAAAGCCCCTAGAGAAACCAATTGATCAAGTTAAACTCATCAGTGGGGCATCAATTATGGGTTCAGGTAAAGTTTGCCCCATTGTTGATCTAGGCTTTGTAGTAGACTTAATCTATAATAAAATCAGAAATCAAGAAGAGGTTATTTAATGAGTAAAACCTACAACGATGTATATGCCTTTAAACCAATAATCATGGTTTCAGATGAAGAGCTATCTTCATTAATGGTGGCAATTCGGAATAGATACGGTCTTGATTTTACAAATTATGAGCGCGCCTCACTGAAGAGAGGTATGGGGCGGTTAATGCTCAAGCATAATATGGACTCTTCCTTAGACTTGTGGGCACGAATACTTAACGACAAAGGCTTTTTTAGTGATGCGATAGACGATCTATTGGTTAATCTCACTGAATTATTTAGAAACCCTGATGTATGGATTCATATCAGAGACAATATTCTAGATGAATTTCAAAATAAACCAATCTCTATTTGGCATGCCGGATGCTCAACAGGAGAAGAAGTATATACCATGTCTATTGTTTTAGAGGAGAAAGGAGTCCTCGCTAGAGCAAAATTATTGGGCTCAGATTTAAGTAAAAGAGCTCTTGTGAAGGCAAGAAATGGGGATTATTCAACAGAAATTCTTAAACAGTATTTGAATCCTTTCTTAAAATTCTTTCCAAAAAGAAAGTTGGAAGACTATTTCGATTACCATGAAAAACACGCAACAATAAAGTCTGCATTCAAACAAAACGTAACATTTAAAAGCCATAATCTGGTTAATGATCCGTCCATGGGCGAACACGACATTATCTTCTGTCGAAACGTGATGATTTATTTTGATATTGAACTGAAAAAAAAAGTGCTCGAGTTGATATATCGAAGTTTAAAAGAGAATGGTTATTTCATTATTGGATATTACGATATTATGCCAGAGGCAGGAAAGAAATATTTTGACTTGGTTGATATTAAAACAAGAATTTATAGGAAGAAGAGAAAAGTGATAGGAAAATGAAAAAAAGGACATTGATTGTTGATGATTCAACATACATGCGCATGAATTTGAGAAAAAAACTCACCGCATTAAATTTTGAAATAATAGGCGAAGCAAAAACAGGAGAAGAGGCGCTTGATTTAATTGAGCTATTGAAGCCCGATTTTATCACTCTTGACAACATACTTCCTGATATGACTGGTCTAGACATTCTTGAGGTTTTAAGGCAAAAAAAAATATCTGTTGACGTTCTTATGATTAGTGCTATAGGCCAAAAATCTATCATCAAGTTGGCTAAACAGTATAACATTATGGGTTATTTAATCAAGCCTTTTGATGATTATCAACTGCAAGTAGCACTCGATATTTAACTTCAATCATAGAACTTGCCAATTCAGTCACAAAAACACGGCAACTGGTCGAGTAATTTTTGTGTAAACTTATTGATTTATTCAATTTACACTTATAACCTAAAACATATGCTTGATAATTTTTCGGAAAGCGAGCTCAAAGTAGCCTCTAAATTGGTTTTTGACGGACTATCGATGGCTAAATCATCAATGGAGCAGATTTTACAAAGCCCCATTTCTCTGGAAAAAATTGATTATAGCGATAAAATAACTGTACCAGTCCCGAAATTTGAGATGGTTTCTAATGAGAACGTACATATTATCAAAACCGTCTTGATGGGTGATTTAAAAGGCACCAGTTATTTGATTTTTTCGGATAGTGAAGTCAATAAAATATTCAAGGCTTGCCTCCCCGAGAAGTTTTTGCAGGGAACTTCCCCTGAGAGCGATCTGATGAAATTGGGATTTCTCACTGAGATTGATAACATGGTGGCAGCAGCCGTTATCACGCAATTCTCAAATTCACTTAGGCTTGAGATATACGGCATGGTCCCATTCTTAGAAGTAAAAAAATCAATTGAGGTTAATGATTACCTAGAAAACGAAGCAGGAGAATTAGATCAGATAATTCATTTTAAAGCAAATTTTCATGGAACCGAATTGGATATAGCACCTGATTTTATATGGATTCTTCATGAAGATTTCGTGGATAAGGTTAGAAACATAATTAAATAAAAGGATCAGAGGATCCTTGAACAAAAAGACATTAAAAAGCAATAATGAAAAAGACAGTATTAGTAGTAGATGATTCTATATATATGAGGTCTTTGGTAAGAACCACACTAGAAGAGGCTGGATTTGAAATTGTCGGAGAAGCCCAAAATGGGGAAACGGCTATTGATTTAGCTCTGGAGTTATGTCCAGACCTGATTACACTAGACAATATCTTGCCCGATATGATGGGTTTTGAGATTTTGAAGGTTTTAAAGGAAGAAGGTTTAGCTTCTAAAATAATCATGATTAGCGCTGTAGGTCAACAAACAGTAGTCAACAAAGGAAAAGAATTGGGCGCTTCTGAATATATTGTTAAGCCTTTTACTGCAGAAGGCTTGTTAGAAGTTGTAAATCGTGTAATTTAGGTTGAGTTTTAAGACCGTACGAAATACCTGTTTTATATGAAAAAATTATATGATTTACCGATTAGGTGGAAATTTGCGGTAGTCATTGTCCCCTTGATCATAATCATTTTAATCTTTGATTATTCACAGATCAAATATAACTATCTAGATTATTCTGATTCTCAAAGGCTAAATAGTGCGATAGTACTTGGAGTAGAGATAAATCATGCTGTACATGAGCTCCAGAAAGAAAGAAGTATATCAAGTGGATTTCTGGCAAATCAAGGGTTCGAATTTGAACAAGTACTTAAAAAACAACGATTAGTCACTGATAGTACAATAAATCAATTTTATAAGGAGATTCAAAACTCTGATTTAGATGGCTTATTATCACTTCACAAGAATGATATTGAATTACTCAAAGGTGATTTTAATGGCCTTCAATCATTACGTGATAATATCGATAGACAAGGAATTAGTCCTGAGCAAAGCCTACAATACTTCTCGAACATCAATGAAATAGCGCTTAATGCGGTAGATCGTCTCATCAATGAGACAAGAGATAAAGAAATAGCCCAACAGGTTCACGCGTTAATTTATTTTCTGAAAGCTAAAGAAAGAGCAAGTATTGAAAGAGCAATAGGCACTCAAGCCTTTTCCAACGATACGATAAATGATGAACTCTACAGTTCATTCGCAACTTTAGTAGCGGAACAGCGGTCATATACAGATGCCTTTTTGGTTATCGCAGATGCAAATTCTACAGCTTTCTACAAACGCACGATAACAGGTCATGACGTGGAGGAAGTGGCCCGACTAAGAGATATTCTTTATAGGAGACTTACACTTGAAGAAGACCCGAGCTACTGGTACTCCATGACGACTAGTAAGATCAACATGCTAAAAGAAGTAGAAGAATTTGTTAGTGAGAATTTATTAACAAGAACAGATAGTCTTGCCACGACAGCACTGAGAAATTTCTGGACATTCTTAATTTTAGACTTCTTAATAGGAATTATAGCCTTCTGGTTGATGTCGACAATAGTAACTAACCTACTAGGTAATGTTAGCTTATTAGAAGCCTTCACTCAACGAATATCCAAAGGAGACTTGTCGAAGAAAGTAAAAATTGATACTAAAGATGAAATAGGTCAGTATGCCAAGACATTTAATGTCATGGTTAATGAAATAAATATTTCTCACGATATCCTCAGAAAGGAACGCGATAAGGCTAAATACCTTTACAATAATATTTATCGGGTTTCCTTGATGGTGTTCCAAAACATCCAACAAGGAATATTTTTATTGGATCGAAATTTTAAAATGAGTAAGCTTCATTCTAAATCAATGGAGAGCATTTTTGGCGTACAAAAAATTGCGGGTGAGAATTTTACAAGTTTTATGAGGCCATTGATAATTCCGAGAGATTTAGAGGCTCTTGAAATGTTTATGCGTCATTTATTCAATGCTGATATGGATGAGGAAGTGGTAAATCAACTCAACCCTATAGAACAGGTTAAAATTTATCATGAAGATCAAGGTATTGTAGGTACCAAATTTATTCGAGTAATGTTTACACGAATATGGAAGAAAGACCAGATCAAAAACATCATGGTGACAGTTTCGGATGAGACGCAATCTATTTTGCTACAACAGCATTTAGAAGAAGCGGAAAAAAAGAAAAAGCAGGAGACTGAACAAGTACTCAGTATTTTAAAAATTGATCCGTCGTTGATTAGAGGCTTTCTTTATAATGCGAAAAGAACGCTGAGAGGCATATCGGAAAGATATGAGGCTAATAAAAAGAAAAACCTCGTTGAGTTAATTGATTTCACCTTCCAAACTATCCACAACCTGAAAGGAAATGCCGTGGTTATTGGCTTAGACTTAATGAGTAATAAGTTTCATGAAATTGAAGATGCTGTTGAAAAGATAAGAGGAAAGCAAATCACTGGAAAAGATTTCTTGACTATTCTTTATGAAATGGACGAAGCTGATAAGATGATCGACGATATGAGTGCTATGCTCAGAAAAGTTGCTGATATCTATCGAAAATACCCGTCGGGTGGACATATTGTAAGCAATATTATTTTGATCAATACATTGGAGAAGGCAGTAAAAGTTATGTCTAATAAAATCGAAAAGCCTGTCGACTTCTTCTTCAATAACGAAGCTAACTTGGTAATACCTGACGACTATATCAATAGCTTTAAGGATATAATGATTCAATTAATTCGCAACAGTATTGCACATGGTATAGAGGAGAGAAATGTGCGAATGAATAGTGGTAAGCTAATAGGAGGAACCATTACCGTTCAATTGGATCAACCTGACGGAGGGGAATTATTGCAAATAACCTATTCGGATGATGGTAGAGGACTAGACATAAAAAAGATTACTGAAAATGCAGTAACCAAAAGCCTAATTACTGAATATGAGGCAAATAATCTCACAAGAGAAAGAGCTGTAGAACTTATATATGAGAAAGGCTTTTCTACTTCAAAAGAAATTGACAAACAATCAGGGAGAGGGCAAGGAATGAGTCTAGTTTCCAACTTAATTAGCGACCTAAATGGCTCCTTTAAAGTGGATTTTGAGGAAGGAAAATTTTTTAAAATAATCATTAATATTCCTTTAATTCCACAACAGATAACCGAAAACAAAGCCGATGAGATTGCTAATAGTTGATGATTCTTCCATAATGCGTCGAATCATCGAGAAAAATCTTACAGGATATGATCTTGAGATCATTGGCATGGCTTCAAACGGAGATGATGCAATTGAAATTGTCAAGAAAAAGAAACCAGATGTAATAACGTTAGATATCACTATGCCGGGAATGGATGGATTGGCTTGTTTGGACGAAATTATGATTGTTCATCCTAAAGCGAGAGTAATGATTATAACAGCATTATCGGATAAACTAACAGGTCTAAAGGCATTGGACAAAGGAGCACGAGGATTTTTATATAAACCAGTTAATGCTACCGATTTGGCTAATGCTTTTAACAGATTATTAAAAAGAAATGAAAACAAGCAAAGCAGAATTTGACGCCACATGTAATCTGTTTATCAATTCGGTAAACAATTACTTTAGGCACCTAACAGAGGTTGATTCTGAACTGAATGTACCTTATCTCAAAGAATCAAATGGTTTGGTATTGAAAGATTACACAGGAATGATTGGCATTTCGGGTAATAGAAAAGGGTTTGTTTACATATCGGCAGATCGTGATATGTATGAAGATTTGATTAAAATATTCATTGGCATAGATGATCCATCTGATGAAGATATATTAGACATGGCTGGTGAAATTTCTAATGTGGTAGCAGGAAATGTTAGAGCCAATCTAGGAGCTAATTTTATGATATCTGTGCCAATTGTATTTAGCGGTATGCCTGGGCAACTTAAAATCCCTGATGATGTCTCGCTTTACGTTATTCCAATTGTGTGGAATAGTCATGAGGCATTTGTAGTTATAGGATTACAATAAAGATACAATTACGATCAGACCCAAGTCGATTGAATATAGAAGACGCAACTAAGAAAAATTATTTTTTACTCTTTCCAGAAGAAATGATACTAAGCATTCTCGATGCTTTTATCATCAATCAACCCATGACGGGGAAATCTGGTGGTGACGGCTTTTTCGTGCATCAAAAGAAAGATTGTTTATATATATGTCTATACGATTGTATGGGACATGGTCATTTGGCAAGCATAATGACTAGGATCTACAATCATTTTTTAGAAGAAATCATTATTAATGAAGGATTGATAGACCCAGGTGAAATTTTAAATCATCTTCATAAAAAGGTTCAAGAAAAATTTAAAGACAAGAGAAACCAACTCGTAGGGACTGCTGCGGATGCTGCTATTGTAAAAATAGACCAGAATGTACGGCAAATGGAATTTGCTGGAGCTAAAATTAATTTAGTGCACGTTATTAAGAGAGAGGCGACAGTTATTAAAGGCCAGAGAATACAAGTCGGCGATTTTTATGAATATGCCAGAGATTATAAGTCTCAGAAAATTATTTTTCAAGAAGGAATGAAGTCAAGTTTTTATCTAATGACAGATGGCTTCAAGGATTTAATAGGTACCGCTAAAGAGAAGAAATTGGGAATTAAGAAAATAATCGCATTCTTAGAGACTAATTACCTAAATACGTCTCCCAAGACTAAAGAGAATATGTTAGCCTTAATTGATGATTGGGGAAGCGGTAATGATCGTGTAGATGATTTACTTGTCATAGGTTTTTCGGTATAGTTGTTCTTCGCCTCTTCTGAATCAACTAACACGGCAGTTTTGCTTCCTTCTAAGTAAATACCATTTAACTGACATTTCGTTAGCGGTTGCTTTTAACATCCCAAATTTTTTGGACTATCCGTTTCATTATCTTCGGTCGCCTTTAAGGAGGCTATACATCAGTGCTTCAAATAATGCTAGTGAGCCTCGAACGGATTCATTATAAAAATTATCTCAAAATAGTTTCATGAATTACTTCAAAAAAGATAGCGTAAGAATTGATAGAAGAATGCGAATTATCCTTGAAGAGATTTCATTTCAAACCTGAATATTTTTCGCGACCATGTATTGGTGCGTAGCGATATGAAATGTCGAATGAATCACTAAACCAATTGAGCACATTTGGGTTATTAAATTTTTCCATCGGTGTTACTGTTTGTCTAAAATTAAATATATTATAAATACCTCCATAGACTGACCAAATTACATTTTTTTGCCCTTTAACTAGGATATTATGAAATGAAAAAAGTTTAGTCTTAGTTGGTCTGGACCACCTACAATAAATCCCTCCGCATTAAGATCATAGACTTCTGGAAGTTACATCTTTCCAGTAACTCTAAAGAAATAGGCAAAACTACATGCAGGTTTTGATATGCCGTAGTTAATATTGACCAAAGCGCTATAATGAGGTGCAAATTCCACTGGTTTTTTAATATCTTCGGTTACTTCATAGTTCCGCAATAGGTTGAATCCAGCATTATAATTAAACCCATTTTTTAATTATTGACTGTGGTTCATTCCAATGCCTTTTGAAATGGCATGACCGCCAATACTGGCATATTGGATAAGATTCGGATTACATAGTCGGGAATAATTTTATTGCTGAGATGACTGTAATAGGTGTCTGTGTCTAGCATTCCTTGGTTCTCGCCAAAAGTGAAAATATGATTAAAGTCCAAAGCCATGTTTACTAATTGCTCAGGTGACATTCGGAGATTGTTACTTCTCTTTGCCCTTTTACAAAAGCGTGATCTTCTGTTAAAAGATTTACAATTCGAAAACCATTGCCAAAATTGGTTCTTAATGTTGTCCAAGTACTTGGTTGGAATTTTGCAGATTGTCTAGTCGAAGCGATAAATCCATGTTTATTATAATGATCCAAACGTAAACCGGATAAAATTGTGATTTTTCGATGTACTTCCCATTCATCCTGAGCAAAATGCCTGGAATGTACTGTTTATCAGGGTAATTGCAAGAAACTTGATTAGAGTTAAGTTGCAAAGTGGCAATAGTGTTATCATCTTATACTGGAATCCGTTGTGTTAAGCCACCGGTGATATTATGATGTGCGATAGTCTTGTTTCCAATAAGATTGAAGAAAGCAATAAGCTGTCATGCTTCATAGAAATCACTTACATAAAAACTGTTTTGATTATGGTGACTTAAAGAATAATCTAATTTAAGCGACTTATCTTTCATTAAATCAAAACTGCCAAACACCTCGCCGCTATACCTTTTTATGCTTTCCCCATAAATAGCATCATTCCTTCTTAGTAATCTATAGGCTCTTGTTGTAAAAAAATCTCCCACTACATTACGACGATCTTCATAAAGCCACTTAAATGATAAGTTGAATTGTTTTCCGTTTTCAGATGCTAGTTTCATTTTTGTAAAAAGAGTGTACCTGTCCAAATTTATTCTATCTCCAAAACCATCATGATTGCTATCATCAAAACCATCAGCTAAGGCATAGTTTAAACCAATAAAGCTATTAAAATTGTTTTTATTGGATGCCTTTGCAATGTCCCCATATGATTCTAAATGGCTTGTTCCCATCAAATCCACGCTTAATGCAGGTCGATCCCTTTGGGTCTTTCATAATGATGTTTATTACTCCAGCCAGAGCTTCAGAACCGTATAGCGTAGAATTTGGACCTTTTGTTACTACAAGTCTATCTATGATCATGCTGCGACTTTCAATGCTGTTCATTTCTATTTTAGTGCTTTACTTGGTTCAACTACAAGAAATGGGTCAGGAATTTGGTTACTAGATCAAAAGCATTTATTTCGGAAGTGGAAGCTATGAGATACTTAGATTTAACTCAGGAAAAGAAATAATCGACTTTTATTAAAGCGATATCAAATACTTTGACTTCTAGAGTCACGGTGCATAGTCACACGGATAATATTGGCGGCCTGATTTATAACAAGTGGCTAAGAGAGGTGACAAGTAAAATGACGATTTTAGGTCGATCAAATCTAGCGTTTATACCAGAATCAATTGAAATAAGGAATTTTTAGATGCTTAATCCAGTCAATGATAATACGACTTTCGATGAAAGACATAGAAATAGACAAGTAGATGTTATTTTTTTAGCCTTAAGTCATGTGAATTGTCCTGCTAAGGACATGGATTATTTTCATTCTAAAATGAACATATCTACTTTCGCCGTATGCACTTTAGAATATCCTTATTACTTATCTTATTTTCACTCGGCGGCTGTATAGGAACTGATTATTTTGACGACCCGGTCGTAGAACCAATTTTGATAATTTCGAGTGAACAAACAAGCGTTTTTAAAGGCAACAAGATTGAAATTGATACTTTATATACCAATGAATTTGCGCTAGTAGCGTCCGTTCCAATTGTTTGGAATTCTTCCGATGAGAAGGTGGCTACCGTAATTGGCGGCATAGTGGAAGGACTCTCTTCCGGACAGACAATGATCAGTGCCAGTTATAACCAGACGGTAAGTAATTTTATTCCAATTACTGTTGTTGAAGGCTTATCTGAGATCGCCACAGTTGAAGTTATTCTTCCAGATAATATTACTACACAGATGTCAGAAGGCCAGACCATACAATTATCAGCAGTCGCATTGAATATTGAAGAAACTGAAGTAGAATCAGGGGATTTTACTTGGAGTTCATCTAATACAAATGTGGCGAAAATTGATGCAACAGGGTTGTTAACAGCTACATCCAATGGGACTACAAATATCACGGCAACTGTCGATGAAGTGGCGAGTGAAGCATTATTATTTACGATAGGCGTACAAAGTAGAAATGGAATTTTTGAAGGAGTGGGTAGCTATAATGCATCGGGTAACGTAACATTAGTCGTCGATACTTCTGGAGATTTATTAGTGATATTGAGTGATAATTTCGAAGCTGACATAGCCTTAGGCACTTTTATCTATTTATCAAATACGACTACAGGTCCATCTACAAGTGTCAACGGACTAGAACTAGGGGAGGTCTCAGGAAATGGTGGTATTACTTTTAATGCGTCATCATTAAAAAGTGATGTAGCATTGTCTGATTATCAGTATGTCATTGTGTTGTGCAAGCCGGCTAGTATAACTTTTGGCTTTGCCGAGCTTGACTAACTTTTCTGACACACTCATTATTTACATTAGATAATTCATTGTTATGATTAAAAAATTCACCTTTTCAATATTGTTTTTCATCATCGTTCAAAGCGTGTTTGCTGGTGGTGGTTGGGTTTATAAAAAAGGTCAGGGCTTCTTTAAATTGGGTCAAAGTGTCATACACGCTGGGAGCTTTTTTAATCCCGATGGGGAAATAATTGACATCACAACTGTGGGTCTCTATACGACTAGCTTGTACGGGGAATATGGGCTCACTAATAAAATTACTGTTGTTGGCTATTTTCCAATTTTTGTTCGCTCAACATTGAATAAGTTAGAATTTAGGCAGAGTGGAAAAACCGCAGCTGGAGATGAATTAAATGCATTGGGAGATGCTCAAATTGGATTGAAATATGGGTTTGCACAGAATAAACCCATCGTGTTTTCTATTGGATTAACCTTAGGAATTCCTTTGGGAGAAACCTCTGGAGGGGAAGGGAAAATTCTCCAAACCGGAGATGGCGAATGGAACCAATTATTGAGAATTGATGCTAGCCATTCATTTTATCCAAAACCATTTTACGCATCTGCAACTGTAGGTTTTAACAATAGGACAAAAGGGTTTTCAGATGAGTTTCACTACGGTTTTGAGATAGGATACACCGCAACCGATAAAATAACTGCCATATTGAAATCTTATTCCGTAAATAGCCTTTTTAATGGGGACGCTGAGAACAGTATGTCAAATGGTCTATTCAGTAATAACACTGAATACTTCTCTATAGGGCCTGAGTTAATCTATGGTATTACAAATGACTTTGGCTTTACTGTAGCTGCGGGGTTTGCCTTTTCTGGTCGTCAAATTCTTGCAGCTCCGAATTATTCAGTTGGTCTATTCATGACTTTTTAGACCTTTCCGGATAGAGACCTAAATGAAAGTCTCAAAAGAACTTCCTCAATGAAAATTAATGAAGAGAGTGCTCATTGAGTAGAACTTTTGCATCTATGATTTGTAAACAATTGTGTGAAGTACTAATCCTGAAGAAGGAGCAACTCGCTTGATTTGCTCGCCATGGAAGTCTATTAGTGATTGCTTAACGTCTTCAGGGGTCCAGTTTCCTCTACCAACTTCAACCAACGCGCCCATCATTAAGCGAATCTGATATCGCATAAAGCCAGGCCCAACAATTTTCAAGAAATATGACTTCTGAGGAGTGAAGGAAGCTTGAATGTCTTCGTTTTCTAGGATTTTAGCTTCATTAACGGCTCTTTCCATGTTTGTCCCAGCAGTTGGCTTACTCACATACCTTTTGAAATTATGGGTACCTTCAAAATACTTTACCGCTTCATTCATTTTTTCAATGTTTAATTGTCCGCCAAAATCACGAATAAAAGGGGCATTGAAAGGATGTGATTTTTCACCTGAAGAGAAATAATAGCGATACTCTTTTTGACTTACGTCTTGGATTACATTGAAATCTTTGTTGACTTCTTCCACAGATTTTACTCGAATATCTGAGGGTAAATTTTTATTTAAAGAATGATGTAGTTTTTCCGACGTGAGACTTTTATTGATGAAAAGTTCGAAAGCATAGTCGTTTGCAGAAACTTTAGCATCTGTTCTGCCGCATCCTAGTGTTCGATAAGGTTCGCTTTCCAATATAAAATCCATAGTCTTGTCTATCATTCCATGAATTGTTTTTAGACCTGTCTGTTTTTGCCAGCCATGATATCGGAAGCCCAGAAACTCTATTCTTATGAGATAGTAAAAATGCCAATTTGCCATATCACCAATCTATTGGTCGATAGTCTTTGAGAAATTTACCGCACCAATGTTTTCCAGTATTGATACCATCGATTAAAGGGTCCAAAACCCTAGCCGCGCCATCTACGATATCTAAAGGCGGTTGAAAATCATGAATATCTTCTTTCAATTTGGATAACTCTACAGGATCTTCATCTGTAACCCAACCTGTATCTACAGCATTCATATATATGCCGTCTCTAGCAAAATCTGAGGCGGAAGTATGCGTCATCATGTTAAGCGCAGCTTTGGCCATATTAGTATGAGGATGCCTATCTTCTTTATGGAAACGATGGAATTTTCCTTCCATGGCTGACACATTGATGATATGCTTCATACCTGTATTTTCCTTTCTCATCAAATGGGAAAGCCTATTACACAAAACAAAAGGAGCAATGGCATTAACAAGTTGAACCTCTACCATTTCTGGTGTCTCGATTTCACCTAATTTCAAACGCCAGCTATTCGTTTTTCTCAAATCAACCTGTTGCAAATCGGCATCTAATTTTCCTTCAGGAAAGACTTCTTGTATCGTCAAGGCTTGGTCAAAACTATACGGGATTTGGGAAAGCTTTGCGGACGCAGATAAACCTATTCCCGGTTCAGGAGTATGCCAGCTAACAGGTAAATTCTTTCCTTGTTTATTAATCTGTCCTGAGAGTACCTTAAGTTCGCTTATGCAGTCGTGGTGATCAGACAATAGTTGTTTAGCATGACTAGGTATTTCCTCTTTAGTCATGCCCTCATATTTCATTAAATGGGTATAAAAACCTGCAGGTCTTCTAACCGTTTGTGCCGCATTGTTTATTAGAATATCGAGTCTGTCATACCTCAAGTCAATGTAGCTGCAGAAAATTTCCACACTTGGAATATGTCTTAAATCTAGCCCATGAATGTGTAGTCGATTACTCCATTGATGGAAGTCTTTTTCCTTTGCGAACCTCAATGCTGAGTCGACAGGAAACCTAGTAGTTGCTACGACAGTGGCACCAGCCCGAAGTAAGATTAAGGTAATGTGATAGCCGATTTTGAGCCGAGAACCTGTAACAACCGCCACTTGACCTGTCAGATCGGCCAATTGGAATCGTTTAGCATAATTAAAGTCTCCACATTCCTTACACATTGAATCATAGAAATGATGCACCTTGGAATATAGTGTCTTGCAGACGTAACAGTTTCTTGGAGAACTTAATTCTGGAGATTCGCCTTCGGACTTTGGCGCTTCTAGAAGTAATGGCGCTTCGAATATAGCAGCCTCTCGGGCACTCCTAATACCCGTAATTTTTCGCGCATGTTTATCTCGTTCTGCGGCTTTTCTTTTGGCTGCTTTTTTAGCGTCTTTTCTGCGTTTTTGAAATTCCTCACGATCTGGCCTAGATAAAGAACCAGCCGCTTTAAACAAAGCAACACGCTGATCTTCTGGCAAATCAAAGAGTTGATTAGTATCTTTAATTAATGCGTTTAAAATATCGATGCATTGATCAATATCATTTTGATCAACCTTTTTTTCAGAACCTTCAGTCATTAATTAATGCTTATAAATGGCTTAATCAGTTTTCGCATCGGGCTTTTTCTTTGGCCGAGGACCCCTTAAGTGTATAATAAGTCCATTCAAGAAATTGCGTACTATTTGATCTCCGGCTTCTACATAATTAGGATGATCTTCGTTCCTAAACATATCACCTAATGCACCTTTAGAAATTTTAAACTCCACAAGTTCTAAGACTTTGATGATATCTTCATCTCTGAATTTATGAGCGACGCGAAGCTTCTTTAATATATCGTTGTTGCTGAGCATTGTTTAATTTTTGACAAAAATAAACAATCAGTCATTCATTCCGACTAACAGAATAAATTGCTCTCTAAATTACTCCCTTGAACCAATTTAATTCTGTGATATCTATTATCATTCCAACCTTAAATGAAGAAAAACATATTGCTCGTTGTGTGGCTGATGTACAAAGCAAAGCGAAGGAAGCGTTTGAAATAATCATCGTGGATGCGGGAAGCGAAGATGCAACTATCTCCATTATTCAAGAGCTAGATGATGTGATATTGGTTGCCGATCAAAGCTTGAAAGGTAAAAAGTATGCTTCTCTCAATAAAGGTGCAGAAATTGCGAAAGGCGACATCTTACTCTTTTTAGATGCTGATACAATCCTTCCAGCTGGGTTTCAACAATTGATTCAAAAAATCCTGAACCCTTCCGATGTAGTTGGTGGAGCTTTTGAGATGGTTTTTGACCAGCACACAGCATTCCTTCAATTCATAAGGGTAGTCAACAGTCTACGATACAATATTAGCAAACGATGTTATGGAGATCAGGCCATTTTCTGTAAAAAAGAGTCCTTTCATAAAGTGGGAGGTTATCCCAAAAAAATTGTGCTTGAAGCGGCTCATTTTTGTCGAAGATTAATGAATGTGGGAAGATTTCGCATTATCAAACGGCCGGTTATTACTTCAAGTAGGAGGTTTTTAGAGGGTGGCGTGATCAAAACATTTTTGTTTGATTTATATCTTTTGTCTCTAGATAATTTGGGATTAAATATTGAGAAATCGGCAAGAAAATATTGGGAGAAAAATGCATAGCTTACCCCGAATTTTTGAAAATATAGTGAATGATACGGCCGACAGATAAGATTGATTATAAAGGAATCTTAGAGACAATATATAATGAATTAAAAAATGAACAAACGGATGGGAAGGTTCCCGGATATATTCCTGAGTTAGGCCTTGTTGATTCAGGTAAATTTGGTATTTCCCTGACCACCATGTCTGGGGAGCATTTTGAATTTGGAGACAGTGCGGAGAAGTTTTCTATTCAAAGTGTCTCAAAAGTGCTTTCACTTTCTATGGCTATGTGCTGTTCACGTGAAGCGCTGTGGAAAAGAGTTGGCGTAGAACCCAGTGGAAGTGCATTCAATTCTATCATTCAGCTAGAATATGAAAAGGGTGTGCCAAGAAACCCATTTATAAATGCTGGAGCCATCGTAGTAGCAGATGTGCTTTTGTCAAGTTTGAAATATCCTAAAGAGGATTTTTTAACCTATGTGCAGGACCTATGTGGCAGTTTGGAGATAAAATATAATCTCACTGTAGCTGCATCTGAGCAGAGTGTTGGCTATATGAATTCCGCATTGGCTTATATGATAAAAGCCAAAGGAAATCTTGAAAATGAAGTGGAAGACGTTTTAGACTTTTATTACCATCAATGTTCTTTAGAGATGGATTGTAATGAGTTGGTTCAGTCCTTTTGTAACCTTGGAGAAACGAATGTACCATTTGGGAGTGGTGAATATATCCTGAGTTCAAGTCAAGCCCGAAGAATCAATGCCTTAATGATGACCTGTGGATTTTATGATGAGTCTGGGGAGTTTGCTTTCGAAGTAGGATTACCTGGAAAAAGTGGAGTAGGAGGCGCCATTGTTGCCATAAATCCTCTTGAGTATTGTGTCAGCGTGTGGAGTCCTCCATTGAATAAAAAAGGTAATTCAAGCAAAGGAATGAAGGCTTTAGAAATGCTAACAACACTTACTGGCGGATCTGTTTTTTAATCCTTTATAGGTTTTACTTCCTAATGCTTGCTTTGAATAAAAAGGAATTATCCGAATTCATACCTCTTGAGAAAGCTACGTGGCTGTTGATTTATCTACACTTTATTTTTTTGAAAGTCGACAACCAAATCAATAAACCGATCACCATAAACGGCGAGCTTGCGTTGGCCAACACCATTGACAGTTAAGAACTCTTCTTCGTTCATCGGTAAGGTATTCTCAATATCTCTTAATGTTTTGTCGCTAAATACAAGGTATGGAGGTATTCCTTCTTCCTTCGAAATTTGAAGTCTTAGCTTTCTCAGCTGCTCGAATAATTCTCCTGTTTGATGATTTGTTGTTTCTCCTTTCGCTTTAGTCTTAGTGGTTATCTCCACTTTGTTGACTGGTTTGGTCAATTGCACATTCTGATTGTCAAATAACACCTTTTTTGCCAGTTCGGTAAGCTTAAGTGAATTGCCTTGATGAAACGAGATTTCACATAATCCAAGGTTTATTAAATGCACGACGTAATGCTGCATATCTCGCTGTGAAATATTGGATGTGATTCCATATGTTTTGATTTGTTCGTAGCTTTTTTCAAGTACTTGTTGATTTTTAGAACCGCGCATCACGTCTATTACCATTCCTATGGGTTCTGTCTGATTTAGTCGAACTATTGTGGAGAGAATTTTTTGTGCTATTGTGGTACCATCAAAAAATTCTGGAGGGTTTTTGCAAACATCACAGTTACCACAATCTTCAGCAATGAGCTCTCCAAAATAGCTCAGTAATATCCGCCTTCTGCAAGAGGTAGCATCAGCAAACTGTTTCATTCTATCGAGTTTTGCGATTTGCATTTCTGCATTTGGTGCATCTTCAATAAATCTTTTGAGTTGAACTACATCCGCAAAGGTGTGAAAGAGTAGTGCGTGGGAAGGAAGACTGTCTCGACCGGCTCTGCCTATTTCTTGATAATAGCCTTCCAGGTTTTTAGGCATATTATAATGTATAACATAACGAACATTCGACTTGTCAATTCCCATGCCAAAGGCAACTGTAGCGCAGATGATTTGTGTTTTGTCGTAGATGAAGTCTTCCTGTATTTTGGATCTTACGCCGAATTCCAAACCAGCATGGTAGGCTTTTGCTTTAAAACCTTTAGCTGACAGTTTACTTGCTAGCTCTTCCGTAGACTTTCTACTTAGGCAATAAACAATACCCGCTTCTTCGGATCGCTTTTCTACAAAAGCAATGATTTGTTTGATACGATCTTCCGCGGGTCGTACCTCCAACGATATATTTTTTCTGTCAAATGAACTTAGAAATTGTCGAGCCTCAGGAATCCTGAGTTGATTCAATATATCCTGACGTGTGGCTTTATCAGCGGTGGCCGTTAAAGCAATGATAGGGACGCCCCCGAGTTTTTGCTTTAGAAATCCAAGCTGTTGGTAGGAAGGTCGAAAGTCATGCCCCCAAGAAGAAATACAATGTGCTTCATCTATAGCTATACAGCTAATCAGTTCACTTGTCAGCAAGTGAGAAAAATTTGGAAGGCTTTCAGGTGCTAAGTATAGCAGCTTTAAAGACCTTTCTGTAATTTTAGAAATGACCACTTGTTGTTCATCATATGATTGGCTACTATTGAGATATGCAGCTGAGATACCATTTGCGCTGAGGCCATCTACTTGGTCTTTCATTAAAGCAATCAATGGAGATATTACTAATGTGACGCCCTCAAATAATAATGAGGGAAGTTGAAAACAAATAGACTTACCACCACCTGTAGGCATAATTACCAAACAGTCTTTTTTATTAAGTACCGTTTCTATAATATCTTGTTGTTCCCCTCGGAAAGAATCAAATCCAAAATATTGTTTAAGAGGTGATAGCAGCTTTATTTCTTGTGTTGACAAAATTTGATATTCTAATGAAATTGTAATTTAGTCATTATATCACATGGATTTGAGTATAATTACGGTATTTACAATAGAATAAGAGGTTTTTTACTATAGCTGTAGATTATTTTATTGAAATGGAGGATTATAGCCTCATTTCTTCTATCAAAGCATAATCACGCACAAAATCATGATCACCGAAAATCGGAATAAGAATTCCATTTAACCCAAATTTCGTGCGACTTATCCATTTCTACAAAACAGAATCTTTGTTTATTATTTTATTTGTAATGTAGAATAACAAAAGAGAAAAGTTATGTTAAAGAAATTACTATCTATTTATCAAGCGGCCTTAATTATAATGCTTTATGGTTGTGTTTATGATTTTGAAGAGGAAGTAGTAAATGAAGAAGTAATATCATCACCGTTGAATTTTAGCGAAGAATTTAGCTTCAACACAAGCAGCGCAATTAGTATAGTAACGAGTAACGGAGACGGCACATACGTACTTACATATGGTGAGAATAATGAATATCTGTTAGGTAAATATGTAGCCAATAATGACGAAGTAATTTTGAACGTGCCTGGTCATTTAAATAAAATTAAGCTGACATATACAAAGACTGATGGTCAAAAGCGAGCTTACGATTTAAATGTAGCGAGTCAGCATAATTTCGGTTTAGACCTTGCAACAGGCCAGTCTGCTAGTTCTTCACGATCAGATGATTGTAGTGAGTTATTATATGCTGTTAACAATCAAGGCGGCTTTTATACACTCAATGTAGAAAGTGGGAGCTATGAAGCCACCAATTTGGGAGGCTTAGAAGGCGGTGGATCAATTGCTTGCGCTGTAGATAAGACGAACGGCCGGGTTTATTACAACATAGGACAAGCTTTAAAATACTACGATTACAATAATGCGACCCATCATACAGCCCACGTAGGAAATCCGTTTAATGGCAACTATCCACGAATGGAGCATAATCCGGTCACGGGCCATTTATACATCGCCAAAAATGAATTAATGTATATTATCGACCCACTCACGAATGATGTATTAAGCAAATTTGATATTGTAGGGTTAGAATCTCCTGTAAGTGGTGGAGATGTGGCGATATCCGAGGATGGTACTATTTATATGTGTTGTTTCTCTGGGTTATACAGAATTGATATTAACGGAAATATAGCGACGGCTACAAGGATTAGTGCAGAGAACTTACCATTTCAGCCGACTTCAATGGCAATAGATAGGAATGATCGATTATACTTGGCCACCAATGAGTCTAATTCTCAACTTATTGAAATGGATAAGTTCGATGGTGCTTGGACGGTAGTAAATACTTACCCTCATGCTATAAACGATTTGGGCAGCTACAAATGTGCGATCACAGATTTATCGCAGCAAGACTCTGATAATGATGGCGTAATAGATGCTCAAGATGATTACCCTAACGATCCTGATGCAGCAACAACTTCATATACACCTTCCGATATTGGATGGGGATCTCTAGCATTTGAAGATTTATGGCCATCGCGTGGAGATTATGATTTTAACGACTTGGTAGTTAACTATCGATTTATTCAAATTGAAAACGCAGACAATAAAGTGGTCAGACTATTAGCGAAATTTAAAATAAAAGCAATAGGCGCATCACTTCACAATGGTTTCGCTTTTAAAATGCCTGTAAGTGAAAACTTGATCGCCTCGGTAACTGGAAATAATCTAACGCGCAATATCATTACTGAAACTAGTAATGGATTGGAAAGCGGTCATAATGATGGTGCCGTCATAGTGGTGTTCGATAATGCTTTTGATAACGTCACCGGAGCGAGTGCTGGATGGTTTATCAATACTCAAAACGAAGCACCCGCGGCAGTTGGTAATGAGATTGTAGTAACTATTGCGTTCATTGAACCAATCGATCCTGTGCTAATAGGGCTGGCGCCTTTTAATCCATTCATTTTTATAGGAGGAGACAGAGGAAGAGAAGTACATCTACCAGATTATGCTCCAACAGCTTTAGTTGATAATAACTTCTTCAATACTTTTCATGATGATTCGGATTTGAGCGCAGCTAAATATTATAGAGGAGTAAACAATATGCCTTGGGCATTGAATATCATACATGATTTTCGTCAGCCATTGGAAAAAACGAGAATTGATGAAGCTTACACAAAATTTAAAGATTGGGGTGAATCAAAAGGAGAAGTGTTCAAAGATTGGTACACGGATGTTAGTGGATATAGAAATACGAATAAAATGTATAATAAGTAAGACGGTCTGAAAGTGATAATGCGGTGATTAAAGTCCTTTTCCTTAGGGAGAGGGGCTTTTTTAATTTACCCCTAATGCATAAGATAATTACTCAAGTAAGTTCCTTGAAAGGTTCCTTGCTGAGGAAATTCAAAGTCTCTTAATTCGACTTTATATAACTATTATCTAATTTCACTTTCACCAACCATGTATCATGTCATGTCAGACGTATTAAAGGTTTGGGCACCTTTGCGCTCTTTATGTGAGGTAAACTGCCTTTTTAGGCAAAAAAGAATGCCGTTTAATTTACCTTTTATAGGTCTTCACCAATTTCAATAGCTAAGTCTATTTTCTTGTTCTCATTAAAAAAAGATAACAAGGCAAGTTGACAATTTAGGTAGTTGCTACCTATACGACTGACGCTTTAGAGTTGTATTTCGACGAGATCTAAACCTGTCGATTCGTCCATATTTTGAGCCTTTTCTAAAACTTCCAAAGAATTAATAAAAGGTAAGGTGTCAGTTTGTACTTGAAAAAGGCTGGTGGTCAAAAGGAAAATGGCAGTGAGCATTATTTGTAATTATAATTTATCCTAGTATAGTACACAATCAGAAAAAAAGACCGTGTTAGACAAATTACATTATAACTACTATAAAGTAGAACAAATAAGGAGTCTAATGCTTACTTTTGTTCTACAAAGTAGTACTAATAAATATTTACACTAGTTTCAAACAAATGTTCCTGTCATTTCAACGGATTACTTTTAGCTCATGGAGCTATTAATAAAAGGAGGAAGAGTTTTAATACAAATTCTAAAAATTGCAAATATGGTTTTAGTAGATCTTTCAAATTCTTGCTTTTCGATCGATCGTTGGAGATGACAGATCAAGGGCATTTTAAAAACTTTCATGGATACAATTTTTACAATAGTGTCCAGATTCGCGTGATAAGTACTCAAATCAAAAAAACAGTCAAGGCTAATCCTGTAGAAGGATTGAATTTCGAATGAAACGTCAATCTCAAATATCGCCCCTTGCTATTTGGCTAATACATTGGCTATGCCGAGAAGAATTGGTCGAAGAAATTTTAGGAGATTTAGAGGAATACAATGCAATGTTGGAAGGTCAAAGAAGGAAGATTCGGATTTTGACTTGGTTACAAGTATTCTCCATGTTGAGGCCATCTCTAGTGAAGAGTTTAATTAAAAAATCAAATTATCTATTTATGGATCAGTGGAAGTTATTGTTTAAAAGCTCCTTAAGGAATATGGCTAAACAACGAGTCGTCACCATGATAAGTCTGCTTAGTTTGACTCTTGGCTTGGTTAGTTTTCAACTGGTTTTTAGTTGGATTCATAATGAGCACCAGATGAATAGGTTCCATGCGGAACACGACAACATTTATATGAGTACGGCTAAAACAAGTGCTCAATCTGATTATTATCCTCTAGCTTGGACGGAGTTTTTCAAGGTAGACTTTGCTCAATTACCGGAAGTGAAGTCTGTAGTTCATATTCGCTATTATGATGAATCACAATTCCTATTTAAAACGAATAACGCACATTTTCCCGCTAAAGCCATCGTCGCAGATAGCACATTTTTCAACCTCTTTGACTTCTCTATATTATCAGGACAAAGAGACAATCTGTTACGCAATCCTGCGGACATATTGATAACGGAAGATTTTGCTCTCAAAACCTTTGGCACATTAGATGTTATCGGAAAATCGGTTGAGATCGCCTGCGACCAGACGGGCAATTATCGAATAGCCTCCTTGTTAAAATCAATACCTTCTAATAGTGCTATTGATTTTGATATACTAATTCCCGTGCATTCGAAAAATAGATGGAGAAAAATTCCACATGAGTTTTTTCTAACGTCAACGGCTTTTGACTTGGATACTTTTAATCAAAAAGTGATTGGCTTAGGTAAAGCACAATCTCGTTTTAAAGAGAGCTCTTTAAGGGCTATCTCATTTGGCAGTATATATGAAAAAAGGCCCTTTGATTTGAGTTTGTTTTCAAAATATGGAAACCCAAATAGCTATTCGACCATGGTGATAATCGCACTAATTATTCTGTTTATTACGCTGCTGAGCTTCACAAATCTACAAACAACCGTTTTACTTTCTTCAAGCCATAAAATAGCCATAAAGCATGTGATTGGTGCATCTAGAGAAAGTTTAGCATTAGAAGTTGTGGCTAATCGTTTGCTATTCGTCTTAGCAGCCTCTATGATCGCGTTTATGCTTTATCAAGTGTTGTTTGCTTGGCTTGTCGATTACCTAGGAATCCAACTTGACTCAAAACCAATATTTGATTTTACAGCCATATTCTTGGCGAGTATATCATTGGTCTTTTTATCAATGCTTTTAGGGATCATTAAAATGTACTCCATTGACCTGAAGATCGCTTTACATAGCCATTTGGCCGATTTGAACATTCCCAAAATGCAGCGTGCGCTAACAGCCATCCAATATTCGATAACAACTTTACTGATTTTTTCAACCCTTGTAGTTTTTGTTCAGTATCAGTTTATGGTCAACCGCGATTTGGGGTTTGATGAAAGTGGTATCGTGCGTATTGATTATCTAGATCTAG
>JBLIIJ010000036.1:0-35653 GCA_047635055.1 Cyclobacteriaceae bacterium
CTCTGGGTTTCATTGCTGATATAACCGTCAATGAGCGATAGACCTAGTTTTGAACCAAACTCCCCAAGCTAGCGCTAGATTGTATCTAGTGCTTTTGGTATTGTATCTGTGCTTTTGCGTATTATTCCGCCTTTATCCTTGTCTATCAAGTACTATGATGTATTATTCTACGAATATCCATTCCCTAGCCGGCGCGCGTTTAGTCATTTCGGCGCAACGCGTGCCTGTTCTGTCCTTTGTAATGCATGCAATCGTTAAACTATCTTTGAGGCATGTCTGAGAAATTCAAATTCCATGATCCTGAAGGGCTGTACTTTGTCACAAGTACTGTTGTCCATTGGATAGGTCTTTTTACCAGAAAAGAATTTTAACATACCATTATTGATTCACTGAAACACTGCCAAGGACATAAAAGGGCTTAGTATTCGTGCATGGTGTCTAATGCCTTCACATCTTCATATGATTATTAGTAGTAAAGGGGAACCTTTGTCTAACATTATACGGGATTTTAAAAAGTTCACTGCCAAGCAGATCATTGAAGAGATCACTTTGATCAATGAAAGTCGTTCGGAATGGTGGTTACGAGCGTTCAAAAAAGCAGGTAAAGAGCTGAAGCGTATTTCAAATAACAAAGTTTGGCAAGATGGAAATCAACCTAAGTCAATAGTGACTAATGCTTTTCTTGATCAGAAATTGAACGATATTCATAGTAACCCTGTAGAAGCAGAAATAGTAGATGAAGCAGCGCAATATTTGTATAGTTCTGCGAGAGATTATGCCGGGTCAAATGGATGAGTAGATGTGATTATTTTGGAATGAGAAATGCATTGCAAATGTGCGCTAGCGGAAGCAAGTTGAGCTTAGTGAAACGCTAAGACTAGTGCGATTCGCAGATTTGGTTCGGCCGGAGAGGCTATTTTGTAAACGAAACTTTATCTTCACGAAAAGACACCATTAATACAGCAACCTTTGTTTTCATATAAATGAAAATCCACTGTTCGCATTCTTTTAATTTGCACGTGTTAGTTTGCTCCTTGATGCATTCAAAAAAATCTAAACGATAAGTTAATCGTAAAAAAGAAAACCAATGAAACAATCAATTGTACTACCAACACTCGTTTTTATTGCCTTTACAGCCTTGATTTCGTGTAAAAACGAGAGCGTAAAAGTTTATACAGACGCTGAAATTATAGCCGAATCAAAAAAAGTCAATGACTTTTTTCAAAAGAGTTTTGATGATGGGGTAAATAACTATCCAGAATTTCAAACAAGGCTGGGTATCAAAAAGAATTATGGTGAATTGAATGATAATTCTCCCGAAGCATCGGAAAGAGATTTGAAAATCAATAAAGAAGAGCTCGTTTGGTTAACAGATTCCGTGAATATCGATGCGCTTTCAAAAGAGGCATTATTGAGTTATAAACTCTTTAAGCAAGGGGTAGAAAACAACATGGAAGATTATCAATACAGGCTACATAATTATCCTGTTAATCAAATGTTTGGTGCCCAGTCTGGCAAACCAGCTTTCCTCATAAACATGCACCGAATTGATAGCATTCCTGATGCGGAAGCCTATATATCTCGATTGAATGGGTTCAACAAATACTTCGTTCAACTAGTGGAAAACTTAAAAGCACGAGAAGCTATTGGCGTGGTTCCTCCAAAATTTGTTTTTGACAAAGTGATTCAAGATTCAGAAAATATCTTGGTTGGCCAACCCTTTGACAAATCAACAATGCAAAGTGCGCTATTAGAAGATTTTCTAAAGAAAGTGAACAAATTACCGATCGATGATCAGACTAAACTGACGTTAGAAAACCAAGCGAAAGAAGCTTTATTAACCTCCGTAAAACCTGCTTATGAAGTGCTTATTGGTTTTATGAAAGAGCAGAAAGAAAGAGCAAATTCGGATCATGGTGCTTGGAAATTCCCTGATGGCGAAGCATTCTTTAACAACGCATTGAAAAGAACGACGACAACAGATTTAACCGCTGACCAAATCCATGAAATAGGATTAGCAGAAGTGGCCAGAATTCAGGAAGAAATGGATGCTATTCGCAAGAAAGTTGGATTTGAAGGGAATCTGCAAGCGTTTTTTCAATTCATGAAAACATCCAAGCAGTTCTATTATACCCAAGATCAAAAAGGGAAAGATGCCTATTTAGCGGAAGCTGTGGCTATTATCGACAGTATGAAAACCAGATTGGATGAAATTTTTATTACCAAACCAAAAGCAGATATTAAAGTGAAGGCCGTCGAGCCTTTTAGAGAAAAATCGGCAGGAAAAGCCTTTTACAATCGTCCTGCGGCGGATGGTTCTAGACCAGGAATTTATTATGCCAATTTATATGATATGGAATCTATGCCAACCTATCAAATGGAAGCATTGGCCTACCATGAAGGAATTCCGGGGCATCATATGCAGTTGGCCATTCAGCAAGAATTAGAAGAAGTACCCATGTTTAGAAAGTTTGGTGGGTATACCGCCTACACAGAGGGCTGGGGATTATATTCTGAGTTTATTCCAAGGGAAATGGGCTTCTATGCTGATCCTTATTCGGATTTTGGACGCTTGGCCATGGAACTATGGAGAGCCTGCCGACTGGTGGTAGATACAGGAATTCATACCAAAAAATGGACCCGTGAGGAAGGCATCAAGTATTATACTGACAACACGCCAAACGCTGAGTTAGATGCTGTTAAAATGGTAGAAAGACATATCGTCATGCCAGGTCAAGCAACCGCGTATAAAATTGGGATGTTGAAGATTTTGGAACTGCGTAAAAAATCAAAAGAGGCCTTGGGAGATAAATTTGATATTCGCGAATTTCATGAAGTGGTTATTTCTCATGGAGCCATTCCTTTGAATGTACTAGAAGATTTTGTAGACGAGTACATTGCCGCTAAAAATCAGGCGATGTAAGCACCGTTACAATTGGACAAAACTAAAAGTAATTCCTTTCAGGGGGAAAGAATCAACTGGTCTTAGCGCCTCGCTAAGACCAGTAATTTAATCTCGCTAAGACCAATATTTGATACATTTTCAATTCTTCGTTCAGCACGATCACCCCATCGAATTGAAAACCAATGAAATGATTGATTCTCGGCTTAACTATAACCATCAAAATCCTGTTAAGGCCGGATTTGTCGAGGAGGCAAGCGATTGGAGATATCATAGTGCCAGAGATTATCATGAGGAAAAAGGGATGATTGATAGGCTGTTTTTGGAGTAGATCTTAGCCAGATGACAAAACGAGTTTGAGCAATTCACCTATGGCGCATCTGCCCGCATCGCCCAATGGAGTTTTATATCCTATTTATCATCAGAGTTGTGAATCAAACCGCGTGATGTGTATTTGTAAAAAAAGGTCAAGTCGTGAATATGGTCCATCTCAACACGAATTTCAAATCAAAAGAATGGATATATGTGACGGACATTGACATTGACTTTGAAACTCCACAAGCTGGATGGGTCATGAAGAAATACTTTAAGAAAGAGTCTGAAAACTACAGGTAACAGGGGCTAAAAATCCAATGGCATATGAGCTACTTGCAAAGGTCATTTGAAACCGATACTTTTAAAGAAATAAATGAATGGTTAGCCTACGGATTTAACTGGTCGTTACCATTGACAACTAATCTAATGATTCATACAAAGCCAACAAGTCTTTCCAAAAAGCAGTTTTTTCAGCTGCTCATTGTTCGTTATGTCAAAAACAAATGGTGGTTACTTGCGCTTATGCTGATATTCTTTGGCTTAATTGCTTCTAGAGAAGTATTAGATAGAACGGATTTTGTCTTTCTAGTTATGTTCGCTTCTTATCCATTACTTATAGTGATTCAGTTTTGGCTATGGGTCAACTCCAAAGAGAACAAAATCTTCTTAATTGAAAGGACATATGAAATCGAAGAAGGTATGATCATCGGTAAAATTGATGAAAACAACTTTTCGACTACTGAAAAATCTAACATCATTAAATCAGACACCATTCTAAATACGTATTTACTATACCTCTCCAAAAATCAGTTTTTCTATTTTCCTTTCGACTCATTTCAATCTGAAGAAGATAGGATATGGTTTGAGAATAATTACGTGAACGGCATAACGAAATAGAAGAGCTAACATTTAGCCGAACAGGCACAATGCCGCATAAAAAAACTCAATGAATTATTCTCCTTGAGTTTTTTTATAGTTTGAGCGCAATGCACGAGCGGTATTTTGATTATTAGCTATCCTCAAGGTCTGTGGCTAACGGTCTTATTCATCAAGAACTCGATTCTGCACCTTAAAAAATATAATTTTCTTAAATCCCAATCACCCAAAAAAAAATTGGGAGTATGATGAATTGACTCCACCAATAATTTATGCTCATTGATTTGATGAGTCAATTACACCTCCCAAAACCACCTCCCAAAACCAAAATTATCGTGAGCTCCCAACCCCAACCCCAATACCAAATCCAGTAAAAAAGTAAAAAGTCCTCCGCCTTTAATCGCTCGATTATGTCTTCTTTTGTATCCATTCATTTTAAAGAGTGACTACTATGAGATTTCTTAAAACTGCTGGTCTATTATTATTCCTTTTTTCCTACAACATGGCTTCTTCACAATCAACTTCTGCTACCTACGTTATCGTCCATGGTGCATGGGGAGGAGGATGGGCTTTCCAAAAAGTGGATTCGCTCCTTGTTGCTACGGGAAGTCAAGTGTATCGCCCCACACTTACTGGCCAAGGCGAGCGTGCTCATTTGGCTTCTGCCAATGTTGGGTTGAATACCCATATTATGGATATCGTCAATACGATATTGTACGAAGACCTATACAACGTCATTTTGGTTGGTCATAGTTATGGAGGTATGGTGGTGACTGGCGTGGCAGATAAGATTCCCGAGAGAATCTCCAAACTGATTTACTTGGATGCCTTGCTCCCAGAAAATGGCGAAAGCCTTGTCACGATATTTGATGAAAAATTTGAAGGATTGGAAGTGACCGATGGTTTCATAATTCCACCTTGGGTACCTGAAGGCCAGTTACCTCCGAAGGACGTGCCGCATTCTTTAAAAACTTGGACAGATAAAATTTCCTTGACCAACCCTGCCAGACTACAATTACCCACGACTTATATTTTGACGGTGGAAGAAGGCAGAGCGCCAGAATCAGATGATTTCTATTCGCAATCCGTAAGAGCGAAGAAAAAAGAATGGCCTTTACTAACGCTCACCTCCGACCACAATGCACAATGGTCTGCGCCAAATGAGTTGGTAGAGATGTTGAAGGGTATAGCGCGGAAGTAGTTTATACCTTTTTAGAAATCGATAAAAAGTTGTTGTAATGCAGGGATGGCCTTTAGTCCTTTATCATTGATTCTTTTGATTCGATGATCACAATAAACCAATTATTTCCCGCTGTTTTATTACTGCCCTTGGTCTATATCAAATGTTCAGATGACGCACATTTGGATCAGCGCAAATAGATTTTTGAGCTGCTGTTGAAATAATAAAGAAGGATAGGCTACTTTGTGATGCGCATGGAATGTCAAACAATATATAGGCTAAAGGATCAATTGGATTGGAAGTAAATAAGACCACTGTAATTGTTATAAATACGGATCAACCCAAACTATCAGATGCAAACATTAAGAAGTCTTTTCGCAGCTTCTTATCCCAACCAGCTCATTATCGAAAGAAGTTTACGCAACAGCATTTCGATAAAGCTTTTGATGGCTATTCCTATCTTGGGCAGGAAGACAGTACCAATCAATATGCTACGGATTTACTGCACTCCTTTGTGCTTTCTCGATTTTCTTCCCCGGAACTATTTCCATCAGAATTTCATGCTTTTTTGACCGACGAGTGGGAAGACACCATTGCAAAAGTGCGAATGCTTGAAAGACAAGTCTTAGAAAAGTTGGAACTGCCTGAGGTAACGCAAGTGTATGAAACGCATGTTGATCACATGATTTCTTGTAATTATTATCCTCCCACAGATGTTTTGCCAAGCAATGACAAGCGCCTGTCGAGTCATAAAGATATCTCCCTATTTTCTGTATTTGTTTATGGTATAGATGAGGGGCTGTCTTACGTTCAAAAAGGATTGGGTTCCATACGACTAGGAACCAAGCATTCTGCAATACTCTTTCCAGGTTACTTTTTGGAATATCTTTCCGCAGGTAAATACCCAGCGCTTGATCATCAGGTGGATCTTCCTCAAACGAATGAAGAACGATTTTCATTCGCTTTTTTCTCTATTCCTCGGCCAGAGGCTACTTTTCAAGTCAATGGCAACTCTGTCACTTCATCGCAATATTATCAAGAATACCTATCTCTTTTTTAATCTATGGATTCAGCATTATTTCTTGAGATTTCCGCAGTTATACTAGCACTCTTCTACCTCTATTTTCTCATTCAGGAGAAAATAGTCTGTTGGTTTTTTGGGATAGCCTCCTCCTTGCTCAGTATCGTATTATTCTATCAAACAGGCTTGTATTCTGAAAGTCTGTTGTATCTGTATTATGTGGTTATTGGGATTTACGGCTACTTTCTTTGGAGACGATCTTCACACGGCGATAAGCCATTGAGCATTCGTAGAATAGCGAAGACAACTTACCTGATTCTGATACTAGCCGGTTCATTGTTGACCGCTCTTTTGGGATATTATTTTAAAACGTATGCTGATGCCACTGTTCCTTATATCGATGCTGGCACGACTATCTTTAGTTTTATCGCCAGTTATTTGGAAGCTAATAAATACTTGGATGCGTGGCTTTTTTGGATCGTGGTTAATATTGCAACCTTAGTTCTTTACCTTCATTTAGACCTGTTTGTCTATTCTGGCTTGACGTTTGGTTACATTGTTTTTTCGGTAGTAGGTTTCCTACAATGGAGAAAGAAAATAGGGGAGAATGCTTATGTGCCAGAGTTCGAATAACAACATCATTTTGAAAATAAGCGGAACGCAGAGATCGGGCATTATGGACAGGCACTAGTTAAATAAGTCCTTACCAAATAAGAGTAGCAACTTGTATTTGACATAGATTAACGTGCGATTAGCTTTGATAGGGACAGATGACATGGTTGTTGTCCATTTTTGATCCGCAAGCGACACTTTTTCGGTAACCTTTTCAAACCATCTTTTTTTAACATAATCGGCGAAGTTCAGGTAAAGTTTCCCTTCATGAATAGTGAAAGCCTCCAAGTCTGGCAAAGCTTTATAGTCGTTTGAAATACCAAAAGCACAATAGCCACCATACTGAGGGAGAAATTCTTGTGGGTTTGACCTGAAGGTGTTGAGGTTTTCTTGGGAGCTAAACTGCCAAATCAACTCCTGCCAAGTGGCACTATATATCGATTGTCCAATTTTCGCTTTTCCTTCAGTGAAATAGGCGACCACATCATAGCCATTAAGGGCTACTCCGTTGTTATGATAAATCGTAGAATGACTATTTTCTTTCACTTATGAACGTATAAAGCTTATAGGCATAAAGCCAAACTAAGGTTGGACGGTGATTGATTGTTCAGGGCTATTTTTAAGTCACTCGGGTCAACTGTTATTGACTTCCAATCATCGTAATTGGTGACTAGGCCAGAAAGGCTCACCGGGATTCCTACATAGGGCAATAGCCGATTGGTAATATCTCCATCAGCGCCATTCACAAAATAATAGTCAACAAAAACACCGTTTTCTCTTATGGCTAATAAAGGTGGAATTCCTCCTGATATACATCGTATGGCACAGCTTCTATGTACTGCTTTAGTAGCAGGATTCATAACACCAAAAAAGCATTTTGGATCCACTATTTCACCCGTCAGCTTGCGATGACCAACGGTCTTGATTGACCGCTCCAGCGCTCCTTCGCCATCATACGAAACCAAGCTCTGTGGACCGTCGGTCAGTTCCATCCAATACTTATCTTGATAATGAAATACAGTTCCTCTTAATGTTACTTTCGAGCCAGCCTTGATATCCACTGATGACATGAAAAGGTCAATCGCCTGATCCGCGCCATTTTTCCCAAAACCAACGAGTGGAATTGTTTTTCTTTCTCCTTCCATGAAGACACTCAGTCCCCAAACAGGTTCGTCGACCAGATAGCCGCTATATTCCTTTTGTCCACTAAAATCATATACGCTGTGAATAAACCCTTTTTGATTTTTCACAAATAAATAAGCGACCACTAATACACTTAGTAAGGCAACACCAAAGAATAGTTTGGCAGCAGAAACATATCGTTTAGGTGGATTTTCACTCCATCCTATAAAAAAGTCATCATTCATATTTTTACAGGTTTTACTGGGGTTCCAGGTTCATTTGGTATAGGATTAATCAATATTTGGCCTTCCTCTAACTTCAAATGATACGTTTCGACTTGCTCGGTAAAAGGAGGAGGTGATTGACCATTGCCGGGCAAATATTGGTAGCCGTGCCACGGGCAGGTAATGCAACCGTCAATGATCTTTCCTTCACCGAGCGGACCACCTTGATGGCGACATACATTGTTAACCGCCGAGAGCTGCCCATCATATTTGTAGATGGCGACTCGCTCATCACCCACGGTGAATATCTTGGCTCGATTTTCAGCAATCTCATTTACATGGCATACTGGAATAAATGGGTCTTTGGAGGTTATGGGTTGATCAAATTTAACTTCTTTAAAACCGGCGAAAAGGTGCAAGCCCGCGACTGTCAGAAAACCAACAATGAGCACAGCAAATATTACCGGATTCGTTTCGTTTTGAAGCCCACCCAATGCAATATGACTTACTAACAAAGCATAAGCTAGATAAACAAGCATGTGAAGCCCTTTCCATATTTTAATACCTAAGTTTTTGAGCCAAAAGTCGTGGCTACTAGCTGCCATCAAGCAAAGCACAATCAAACCAAAAAAGCCGAGTACTTGAAATGGAAAATACATCAACGAATCATATCTCACATTGGAGAGGAAAACGGAACGGAAGGCGTTCATATCACCTAAGGAGTGAAACTGGATCAGATTAAGACTTCCATGAATCAAACCAATGAAACACATGATTACACCCAAATGCCGTCTATTGTATAGTATAATATTGAATCTTGGGTTAAACCTAGCCAAGGGGCCAATAACGAGAATAATATGAAGCAGCAAAATGGCCAGCCAACCAGTGGCCCGGATTAGAATAGTCTCAAGGGTGACATCTGGAAATGCGATCACATTGAGCAAGGAGAAAATGATCAAAAAGGAGAAAATCAACACCAGTATACCTAGGTCGTACTGCTTTTTGTTTTTGTTCCAAAGAATGGAGGTATAGGAAACACTCATTTGGTTATTGTTTTAGACGGTGAGTCACCTGCAAATTCTGGAATCGAAAGACGAGAATAAACGAGAATGGATGTGAGTATGATGGTGACTATTATCCAGATGGCTAGATGCCTTTTTCTTAAATTTCTAGTCATGATTTTTTCCAAATTTTAAGCAATAGAAAGCTCCAGAAAATCACTACGCCGGGGAATATTATGAGTTTGAAATGCCAAGGAGAATCGTGCGTGCCTTCGTCTATTTGAGAGGC
The DNA here is from genome assembly GCA_047635055.1 of Cyclobacteriaceae bacterium. GTDB lineage: Bacteria > Bacteroidota > Bacteroidia > Cytophagales > Cyclobacteriaceae > JAVJRN01. The sequence continues at coordinate 9,543 of JBLIIJ010000036.1, forward strand.
ACCTTTGATGTAGAAATAGAAACTAAACAGGATGCCGAGAATCAAATAGCCGGCCAAGAAAGTTAAAAAAATGTCAACTAAGATTGTAATCATATATTTGCGCTGGCGTTTTGAATGTAGGTAAGTCTATATTCCATGATCATTGGTAGAGGAGTCTTCTATGCACAGCTACCGCTGCATGAGTCCCATTGACAGATTTATCAACAGCTAAAATTTCCATATCACAATCATCAAGCCTTTTCTGAACTGTGGAAGTAGTCATGTCAAGTTATCCTGTTAGCTTATTGGATGACATCAAGAATACTCTTCCAGATTTTACAAATACTTGTTTTTTCTGTGAGCGGAACCTGAATTTATGAATTTTATGTTGGGAAAATTTTTTACTCTTGATTTTTGTCAGCTAGAGGACTTTCAGTAAACCGATGAAATGGAGGGACATCAGGGCTGATTTTGCCTTAGTTACAATGGCTACTTCATCAAGTTAATCTCCGCAATACTCTTGATTCTGTTGCGCTCTAAGAAGGCATCAATCGTTTCAAAATGCTCGATGACTCGCTGATCTTTGAATTCGAATACTTTTTCTGACAACCCTTGTAAGAAATCTCTATCGTGAGAAACCAATATTAAAGTACCATCAAAGTTTTTGAGCGCTTCCTTCAATACATCTTTTGATTTAAGGTCCAGATGGTTTGTAGGCTCATCGAGAATTAAAAGGTTGACAGGTTCTAGCAGGAGCTTGACCATCGCTAATCTGGTTTTTTCTCCACCGGAAAGTACACTTACTTTTTTCTCAATATCATCACCTTTGAACATGAAAGCGCCAAGGATATTCTTAATTTGAGTGCGTATTTCGCCTGATGCGACTTCATCTACCGTTTGAAAAACAGTTAAAGAGGTATCGAGCAAGGAAGCTTGGTTTTGTGCGAAGTAGCCCACTTTCACATTATGGCCTAGCTGGCAGCTGCCATCGATCTTAATTTCGCCTAGTATGGCTTTGATCATCGTTGATTTTCCCTCCCCATTTCTACCAACAAAAGAGACCTTTTCTCCTCGGCAAATAGTCATATTGGCATCATTGAATACGACATGCTCGCCGTACAATTTTGTCACTTCTTTGGCTATGACCGGATAATCCCCAGCACGCGGCGCAGGAGGGAAGCGCAAAGTCAAAGAAGAATTATCTACTTCGTCAATCTCAATCTTATCCAACTTCTCCAACATGCGCTCACGAGAAGTCACTTGGTTGGTTTTGGAATATGTGCCTTTAAAACGCTCAATAAAAACCATATTATCAGCAATGAATTTCTGCTGCTCTTTAAAAGCTTTTATTTGATGCTCTCGCCGCTCTTTTCTGAGCTCGACATAATGGGAGTATTTGGCTTTGTAGTCATAGATCCGGCCCATCGTGATTTCTATGGTGCGATTGGTGATATTGTCAATAAATGCGCGATCATGCGAAATGACCATCACAGCATTGGCACTATTGAGCAGGAAATCTTCTAACCAGATTACAGATTCAATATCGATATGGTTGGTTGGCTCATCGAGGAGGATGAGATCGGGTTTTTGAAGCAATATTTTTGCGAGCTCAATTCGCATACGCCAACCCCCACTAAATTCCTTTGTTTGACGCGTAAAATCGTTTTGCTTGAAGCCCAGACCTTTCAATGCCTTTTCAACTTCCGCATCATAGTTGATGTCCTCTAATTGATAAAACTTATCACCAAGGTCAGTGACGCGCTCAATAATAGCCATGTACTCGGCGCTTTCGTAATCAGTGCGGGTTTCCAGCTGCTTGTTCAAGCTTTCCATGTCCTCTTTCATTTGGAAAACTTGCTTGAAAGCCTTGGCTGCCTCTTCGAAAACCGTGCAATTGTCTTCTGTCAAAAGGTGCTGCGGTAAGTAGGCAATCGTTGCTTCTTTAGGGACACTTACCGCGCCCTTGGATGGGGCTTGTTCTCCTGCAATGATTTTCATTATGGTGGATTTGCCAGCACCATTTTTGCCCATAAGGGCTATTTTGTCGGTGGGATTTATGACAAAAGAAACATCGCTAAAAAGTGTGGCACCACTAAAAGAAACAGATAAGTTATCGACGGAAATCATGGCTATTATTTTAAAACTGCGAAGCTAATGAAAAGTGAGACGGGGGTTGTTGAATTATCGCCAGTGGATTCAAAAGTTTCTGTTTTGAGATATGATACGTGCTTTTTTTGCCAGAAAAAGAAATAGGAAAGGGTGATTGCCTATTGTTAGAAAGACTGTTTGAGGGTTGAGTGAGCATCATTCATATTATTGTCTATGCTTCCCAAAATGCTGTCGTGTACAAGGTTGTACATGGATTAATCTCAAAACCTGTTTAGGTTTACCAAAAATCAGATTCATTTAATTGACGTCACTCACCACTTAATAAAATACCATGGAAGATTTCATTGGGTTTTTCTTACTTGTCATAATCGTTTTTTTGATCATTTTCATGCGAAAGATCAACAAGGTTTCTGAATCTTTAGCAGCACTTAAAAAGCAAATTTCAAACCTGAATATTACCGACGGTGCTGCCGAATTGGAAGATGTGCCAATCGATTCTCGTGAAATTGTTGCGAATCTAATGAAAAAGCGAAAGGCTGAAAAAATCCAAGAGGAGCTTAGTAGATTCCTTCCTGAGGAGGTCGTTGAAGAGAAAGAAGTGGTCTTAGCGCCCGTTGATGTTATAACAGAACCCATAGAGGAGCCAATTGAATTAGTAGCGCCTATTGCTGCGATAACGCCAGTTTATAAGCCTTCTTTTATGGAGCGAAATCCTGATTTGGAAAAGTTCATAGGAGAAAACTTACTGAGTAAAATTGGGATTGTCATTTTCGTTATTGGTATGGGATTCTTGATAAAACTAGGAATAGATAGCAATGTGATCAACGAAGGTATGCGCGTAGTGATTGGCGTGGTGATTGGTGGTGGAATGATCGGCTTAGCACATTATTTACGTAATTCATTTGCCAAATTTAGCTCTGTACTGATCGGCGGGGCATTGTCCGTGCTTTACTTCACCATTGCACTAGCATTTCATGAGTATGCGCTGATTCCACAAATGGGCGCATTTATCATCATGGTATTTATTACGGCATTTGCAGTGCTGTTATCTATTAGCTATGACCGTAAGTCGTTGGCTATTCTGGCCATCATTGGTGGTTTCGGTACGCCATTTTTCGTCAGTACAGGTGCTGGTGATCCCTTAGCATTGCTGACTTACATTCTTATTCTCGATCTAGGAATGCTTGCTTTGGTCTATTTCAAAAAGTGGAACGTCATTAATTATATCGTGTATGCCTTTACCTACCTACTTTATGCGAGTGTATTCATCACGCAGTATGCACTGGAGGATCATGTAAGTGCCGGCGGCCTGTTTCTTTTCCTCACGGCTTTTTATCTGATCTTTTTTGTAATGAGCATTATTTATAATTTGAAAAACGTACGTAAGTTCAAATTTGCCGAAATAAGCATGCTGCTCAGTAATTCAGCGATCTATTTTGGATTGGGTCTATCGCTCATGAGCGATATTAATGGAGGTATATATGGAGGGCTTTTTACCGGACTGGTTGCAGTATTCAATTTTGGATTTGCTTACAAGCTTTTTACGAGAAAAGACATAGATAAGAATCTGCTTTACTTATTGATTGGGCTGGTGCTTACATTTTTGACGCTTATTGCGCCCGTTCAATTGAAGGGAAATTACATAACTATCTTTTGGGCGTTGGAAAGTGTGTTGTTGTTTTGGCTGGCCAAAAAGTCAGGCATCAAATTAATGAAGTACATTTCAGTGATCATTCTATTGTTGATGTTCATGAGTTTAATACTGGACTGGAAGATCAACTATGCCGAGTTTGACTACCCGATGCTCATGATACCTTTCTTGAACAAGGCTTTCATTACCTCTTTTATAGCGATGAGTTCTTTGATCGCTTTTAATCGGTTGAGTAACGAGAATATTGTATGGAACCTTGGGGAATTCCAAATAGTATGGAGGCCTTTGATCCTGAAAATACTGTTGATCATCGTGGCTTATTTTGGCTTATTTTTCGAATTGGATTATCAATTTATTCGGGCGGAGTTTACCTATACACTAAGGAATATTTTGTTGGGCGTTTATAATTTCCTCTTTGTTATTGCGCTCGGTCTATTGCCTTATTTCAAAAAGAATGAAATCTTGAAAAAGGCGATCGCTGGATTTTCAATTCTGGCGATTGGATCCTATTTGACTATTTATACTGCACAGATTTCTCAATCGAGAGATATCCTTTTGACAAATACTGAAAATATCTCTTCTGGGTTTTATGCTCATTATGTGTTGCTATTCCTCTTTGGAGCATTGGTATTTGGGATTTATCGAGAGATATACAAGCATTATGGATTCAAGTCGAAAGAAGGAAATATTTCTCTTTGGATACTGTCCATTATAACCGTTTTTGTTAGCTCCGTGGAAATAGGGCATTTATCCGTGATGACTGGTTATAACGCTATTGATGGTGTTCAATATCAAGCTGCGGTCAAAAACATATACCCTATTGTTTGGGCCATTGCCGCATTGGTATTGATGATTCTCGGTATGAAGTTTAAATTAAAAACCCTGCGTCTAGCGTCATTGGTCTTATTCTTAGTGACCACCGCGAAGCTTTTCTTGTATGACTTGGCCGGAAACTCTACTGGAAAAATCATTTCTTTTATTCTGCTTGGTGTTATTTTACTGGTCATTTCATTCCTATATCAAAAACTAAAATTTATTATTCAAGATGATGAAAATCAAGATTAGTTTCCTTCTCAGCATTATTTGGTCATTGACCATCCAAGCGCAGGGGTTTAATTATGAAGCCGACTTGTCACCTATTGTGTCGAGTGGCTATTATAAAATTGAATTGACATCCGAAGTATTGGGCAAGACAAGTAGCAATTTGTCTGATCTTAGAATTTATGATTTGGCTGGTATAGAACAACCTTATCTGATAGACCAAGAGTCATCAAGTGCCACCAACGGTGCATTTAAAGAATATGAAATTATTGAAAGGGTAGAGCGAACAAGCGACAGCAGTTCATTTTTGACTTTTGTGAATAGCAGTGGTAAACCGATTGATAACCTAAGCTTCGTGGTACAAAACACAGCAGTAAGAAAAACGGCTATCTTAAGTGGAAGTAATGATCGTAAAAACTGGTATGTTATTAGAAATAACTACTCCCTGCAGTCTATGCATAACAGTAACGGCACAACGTTTACAAAGCGTCTTGATTTTCCATTGAGCGATTATTCTTTTTTTAAACTCGAAGTAAAGGACAATGTAAAGGAGCCAATAAACATGCTCAAAATTGGATACCAACAAAATGGAAAGAGAATAAGCGGGCTCAAATCGAGTTTTGATTTTTTGATTGAAAGTCAAAAAGAAAGTGAGAATGTCTCCTTTATAAAGCTTACCCTGCCCGAGACAAAATATTTCGAAATACTCAAATTCCAGTTGAGCGGTGCAGAATTTTATTCAAGGAGCGCCAGAATCTATATTAAGCAGATCATCGAAAATAGGAAGCAGGAAAAGGAATTGGTCAAAAGGCAGATCGGCTCGATAACACTCAATTCGAATAGCGGCAATTCATTGAATATTGGTGCGCTAAAGTTACAGGAGATATTTGTCGAGATTGACAATCAGGACAATCGACCATTGACCCTTGAAAAGGTCAGTGGTTCTTTTCTAAGCAAATATGTAGTGGCTGATTTAAAGGCAGGGGAGTCTTACAAATTGAAATTTGGCAATGCAGACCGTGCAGCCCCTAATTATGATCTTGCGTATTTTAAAAATCAAATCCCTGATGATACGAAAAAAGTGAAACTTCAAGGAATACGAAGCTTGATGAGTGAAAAGAGCTCAGCAACTCCAGAACTGAGCCTATTTGAAAATGTGTATCTTATTTGGTCCATTATCGGTATTGTCGGCATTCTTCTAGGCTTCATGTCCATTAAAATGATCCGTGAATTGGGGTCGAAGACGGAATCTAACAAGTGAGTAGACGTTAGATTTATTTCTCTTTACCCAGTACTTTAGCATGTTATTTCTTTGGCAGCACTTGCTTTCCAAGCGATTTTCTTAACCATGCTAGTGCTCTTTCATTCAGTATTTGCTGGTCAATCATATGATCATTTGGACTATCCGCCTCACCCAACGAAAGCATTATTTTCTACTCCTCGGTCAAAGAGACTTTTCCATCTTGCACCTTTGATGATCGGATCATTTTATCAAAGGCAATTGAGTAATCAGGCTTATTATGTATCCATTAATTTATGATCTCAGGGGTACATAAAGTTCGGCTTTGCTGATCATTCAGCATTGCTTCTTTAATGGGAATTCCGACGCTTTTATCTTGGTTCTAGACGCTTCAACACCACATAGACTTTATTTACGTTGCTTTTTGATTCCAAAACTTATAGGTGAGTCCAAAACCAAATCTATAGTTATCAGACTTAGAAATGCCAAGGGTACAGATCCCACCATAAACGACCAAATATTCAAAATCACTACTCTCATTAAAACGCACGTACGTAGATGAGTTGTTGCTTTTACAGTTCAGTTTACCTAGTTTCAATAGCTTGAATTTTTTTAACTAATTTTTATCATGAAACACTCCTCTATTATTTTTTATCTCTTGCTATTTACTTTTTGTTCTTTTGTCATTTCCTGTTCAAGTGATGACGATCCAGCTGTTGCCGATCCTGTAGAAGAAGAGGAGGAAGAAAAGGAAGAGGAGGAGGAAGAGGAAGAAGAGGAAGAAACAACTACCGAACTACCGTCTACCATCAATTTAGTTGATATTCCAGCTGGGACTTTCACAATGGGAGGTGTAACTACAAAAAATGACGCTCCCGAGGTGAGTGTTACCATGACCGCTTTCAAAATGTCAGAGAAAGAAATTACCAATGATCAGTATATCACTTTTTTAAATGAGGCGTATCAGAATGGCTGGATCAAAGTAGAAGAGCGCTCCACGGCAGATCCATGCGGTACGTATTCGGAAGTGATGGTTATTGGCGCCGGTGATGCTCCACATGCTGATGAAATATACCTTCAACTAGGAGAAACAGGAGGTTGTACAAGTGATGGTTTTGAAGAGCACATTGACAACAAAAGCTGGGTCTCGTTCAACGAGGCAATAGCAACATTCGAGTTGTTGGATAATTCAAAATCAAACTGGCCTATTAATTGGGTAAAATGGTATGGCGCAGATGCCTTTGCGCAGTATTATGATGTTTCAATTCCATCGGAGGCACAATGGGAATATGCAGCACGTGGTGGTCAGCAATACGATTACCCAACAGCTGATGGTACTTTAGATGCAACAAAAGCTAACTACAATGGAGATGTTCCGGGTGTTCATAGTGATACCGGAGCTTCAACCGATGTTGGGTCTTATGCGGCTAATCCTTATGGTTTGTATGATATGGGGGGAAATGTATGGGAATGGTGTGCCGATTACTATGATGCAGCATTCTATACTGATGGAAGTACCGATCCCTTAAATACTACTGCGGGTACTGAAGCAAAGAAAATTAGAAGAGGGGGAGCTTGGAATTATCACGCCTCAACGTTGCTCACCTTTTCACGAGAATCTGATTTTGCGAACAGAGGAAATAACCATTTTGGTTTTAGAATAGTCCTTAATTAACGTCTGTCTATAAAGTAAGCGTCTGATTCAGAACGTTTGAGATCAAGTGTAACACAGCGATCGGACATTAAGGAAACGCGTTAGTTAATTCGAGAGATTCAGGAGTTGTTCATGCTACAACTCCTGAATCGTGATTCTCGGTCATCTAATGTTATTTGAAATACAATCTGTGTATTTCACACCTAAGGATAGGAGAAGGAAATAAAAGATTTCACTTCCCTAGATTTCAATTACTTAGCTCCTTTAAGTAAGACCAAAAAGGGGCTAAGTAATCTTTTATTTTAAAAGAAAAAGAATAGATCTGTTAACGTCTATTGTTTTTTCTACTAGAAAAGAAGGCTTGCTTTTTAAGTTGCTTTTCTTTGTTAAACTCTTTCTTTTCGTGAGCAGACATAGGCCTATCTGTTTGAGGAAAAGGATGATCTTCGATGACAGTAATTCTCTGCTTTGTTAAATACTCAATATCCTTAATAAACTGATTTTCTTCTGGCTCAGAAAAAGCAAAAGCAACACCAGATTCTCCGGCACGACCTGATCTACCAATGCGGTGGACGTACGATTCTGGCATGTCAGGAATATCATAGTTGATGACATATCGTAACTTATCAATATCAATACCACGCGAGGCTATGTCCGTCGCTACTAATACCTGAAGTTTTCCTTCTTTGAATTGACTTAGTACTTTTTGTCTGAAATTCTGCGCCTTATCACCGTGAATGGCGGCAGAGTGAATGTTGTGCTTTTGAAGATCTTTGACAATCCGGTCGGCTCCATGTTTGGTTTTTGAAAAAAGCAGGGCTTGTTCTATTTCCTCTTCCTTCAGCAAGTGAATTAACAGCTGTTTCTTGTCAGCCTTATTCGTGTAGTACAAATATTGCTTAATAGTTTCTGCAGTAGAAGAGACTGGACTGACTTCTATTTTGACAGGATCAATTAATATCTTTTGCGAGAGTTTCAAGATGTTATCAGGCAAAGTAGCGGAGAAAAATAGAGATTGTCTTTTCTTAGGAATAAGGTTGAGCAGTTTTCTAATATCATTCACAAAACCCATATCCAGCATTCTGTCGGCTTCATCCAAAACAAAATACTTTATGTGTCCAAGGTCAATAAACCCTTGATTGTGCAAATCTAACAGCCGGCCAGGTGTGGCAACCATTATATCCACTCCACTTTGAATTTTTTGTACCTGTGGTCCTTGCTTTACGCCACCAAATATGACCGTGTTTTTTATAGAAGTATACCTACTATATAAGTCAATATTTTCACCTATCTGAATAGCCAACTCTCTCGTAGGAGTCACTATCAAAGCCCTGATTCGTCGGTTTTTAGGCCGATCTCCCTCTGATAAAAATTGAATGATTGGAATGCAAAATGCAGCAGTTTTACCAGTACCAGTTTGAGCAGAACCTAGAACATCCTTTTTTGCAAGAATTATAGGGATCGCTTTTTGTTGGATTGGAGTTGGTTGCTCATATTGAGCATCATTGAGTGCCTTTTGGATCGGCTCAATGAGTTGTAAGTCTTTAAACGTCATGTAATGCAATGTTAGCCATAATTTGAATGGGTTCTTCTTGTACTTGACCCTTATATCTTTACATTATGGAGATATATTTTAGAAAAAACAGTAAACGGCACAGTAGAAACCCGTCAATGGGAGCAGAATCATGCTTTAGTATGACTGTTTTTTTAAAATAATTTTTCACATCTCAATAATTTTAATCAATGGACGGCTTGATCTCCTTGGTTGCTGATGCATCCTGTTATGAACAGATCATCGAGCATGCTGTAAAGCCAAGGATCAGAAAAAAGCTCCTTATAGTTAATGGCATTGTTGTCCTAAATCGATGATTCATGTTGGAGCTTGAGTGCCATTGGTAAAGACATTGATCATATGGACTCCAATTGGGAGACGATATATTTCACCAATGCTATTGCTTTTCAAGGCACTTATTTGTCTAATGAACGAATGGATTCCATTTAATTCTTAATCTTGATTTTCCCTTTTTGCCAAGGCTGATCGGGGAGGTAGAGATCAATTTTATATTTATTTTCAATATCAATTAACTGGTTTCTCAACTCAATGCTTCTCATACCTATTTGATCACGAAGAAAATTTGCTTTTGCCAAGTTGTCTTTGGTCATCGTTGGTCCTAAAAAACCATAGGAACTCTCTGAGTGGCCGCTTTTCGAAGCGATTTTCCAGTTATCAATGATGGCATACTCAAAAGGTTGCATATGACCACTTTTTAGTGCAAAGATTAAGAGCGGTTGTAAGTCCATGTATAGCTTGTCTTGCTCGTTGTAGGCAGGGGAAATAGCATTGTGATGACTTAGTATGGTAGATGCCCAATATCTGTTGCCAATCAAAAGCTCGCCAGGATAATTCTTCGTTTTGATGATCCGACTAAGCTTGGTGAGTTGCTGTTCGCTATGTGGTGCAAACTTCGTTTCAGCATATTTTATTTTGGCTTTTCGTCTTAATCGGAATAATGATTTCATAGCCATTTTTTGATCCTTCTTGTACATTTCCTGAACTTCTTTCCTAAGATACAAATCGATCAATGCTTCATGTTGCTGCCTAAAAGCATCAACTTCATCTTTGGAAAATTCATTGAATAGCGCTCTGAATCGTTTGTTCTTTTTGACTTCCTTAGCAGTCATTCCTTTCTTCATGGCCTGGGCTAAATACTGTTTGGCTTTTGTCTGATTTCCTTGAAGTATGGCCAGTAAGGTGGCCAGTTGATATTCTCTCACAAACACAAAACCATAAGTGTTGAATACTTGCTCTAGCAAGGATAAAGCAGTAGCAAACTCTTCTGCTACAATCATCTCTTCTATGTAGATGATTTCTGCATGATAAAACCCATAATCCGCTTGCGCATCACTTGTCGATATACCGACCGTGAAGAAAAGGCAAAGTGTGGCTATGTGAAGTTTAATTATGATGTTTGATTTCATTTTCTACGCCAATTTATTTGATGCGTTACAACTTCGCAAGACATTGCTTTCAACTTAACAATTATTAGTAAAATAGGAATTGATAATCATAGAGAATGGTGCACATCATTTCCCCATTTGGCAAACTAATTTTCAACCTTAAATTCCTTTTGTTCGATTCAATTGACGGTGAGTATCCCTTTCAAAAAACGGTAAGGATAAAGGAAATTATGCGTCTGTTCAGGATAAAATTTTGAAGAATATAATACGCTCAAAGCACTTGCATATATGCAGTTCGAGCGCTTGTTAGATCGGTTTTATTTACAATCGATTAAGCAATAATTGAAATAATAATTTTGCTTTTCATTAGATCGAAAAGAAAGATAAATGTTGTCATAAATGGAATCTTGATTAAATAGGATTCCTAGCCGATAGCTTAAGTTATAACACATGTGCCAGGCCGAATCAGTCTGTTTAGTAGTTGATTGTTTTAACAGGCCTTCCATGATTTGGCTATTTTCAATAAGGATTGTTAATTGTGAGGAGTCTTGACGTGTGTTAATGTCTTTTGCTTTTATCTCTTTTGCCAGATCTAGAAGTTATTCATTGACGATTGGAGATGTTCGTTCCTCATTCCGACTATCTACCCTATATGAGTAAAGGAGGAATATTATAGTTGGGTCGTAGTAATAATTCAGATGATAATTCTATCAAATGCCAATGTGTGTAAATTTAGTCTACGTAAAACTAAAGTTTCAAATGCTAAATGATAAAATTATGTTCAAATCCAGAACGCGAAGTTTATTGTTTTTTTATGCTACATAAGCTTAGGCAGCTTGGCCAAATCGAAGGTTTTGGGAGGCTTCCGTAATACAGAAAATTGTCTTCACAAGTGCCCATGCATGATTTCGTTGTAGCATGTTGTGAGTAGTTTTATGCTTGGCGAAGTGGATAGTTGGTAGCTCCTTAAGACCATGTTACTTGACAATTTCTTGTAAATAGGCCCCTAATAGATCCTCTAAATTCTCATGATCCTGTAGTTGGTCGTACCGGATATCCTGAGCATAAAGTTGCGTTCGTTGTTGCTCTGACAGTTCAAGGTTGAAAACGAGCACTTTGTAAGCGTCATCCAAAAGACCTGTGGGATTTACCACAGGCAGAGAGCTAGAAACAATTTCGGCTGTTGCTACTGCTTTAATTTCGTTTAGGACATGAATAATCTCGGGAGCAAATATCCCAAAGGAAGTTTCGTAAAATTCTGCAAAACCACCATTCGTTACTGTTTGATTTAATTTCACAACCACATAAACCATCTTTTCAGGACCAGTGAGACTCTGAACAGCCTGATACCATTGCGACCAGCTTTCAATATCAAAGTTAGTGTCCTCCAGCTGCTGATCAGCTGAACTATATAGTCGGCCAATTAAAGCCCTATTCGAAATCTCCTCCATTATTGTTGATGTTATTTACAATGCCACTGTATGAGTTTTGCATTCTGGTGAAGTTAATGTTTCGGATTCTAAATAGCCAAAACTGTCTTTGGATCCGTAACGCGAAATTTATTATTTTTTTGATTCACCAAGTCTACGCTGCTCAACCATATCGCAGATTTGGTAAGGATTCCGGAAGCAAGAAAAGTATTGTTTAGTGCTAATCAGGTATGATTTTATGAAGAAATGTTAACCGCATATTTTTTTTAGTTATCTTTTTTTAGCCTTGATGTCCGGGGCTTGTTCCCTAATTCATTCAATCTGCTGCTAATTTCCATTTCCAATCCATTCTACCACCTTGTGGTACTCGTTTAATACCCGTCCGTTCTCTATATGATAGGGGAGTGTTTAGCCAAAATAAAACAGATAACTCACCATGAATCCAGTAATGGCGATGAGCATACCATTTAAATTTTTCTTTCTTTTTGAAATTCAGGGAGCGAATAAGTTTGAAGTTTTATTTTGCTCATTTTTAGACTATTCGATTGATGATTCTCAAATAGCGCAATACTTTCCTTTTTTTCTACAAATTCTAAATTTTATACTTTGATGTTTTGATCGAAAAGGTGACGAATTTGGAAGGCTTAAATAGGTAAACTTAATTTCAAGTTTATTCCCCGATGCTTGCATTGAATAAAAAGCAATCGTCCGACTGCAGACCTCTTGAACTTATTGATTTGAAATGATCGCGGTTCTTTGTTGGTGAGAACACCAACAAAGGCGGTAGAATATATTAAAACCCTTTAGAATGTATCCACTCCTCAAATAGTGGGATCAATCAATTTCCCTGCAAAGAGAATAGTGTTTGTATGATTCTCACGAATGAAAAACAGAAAGGATCTGTCGAGCGTGAGGTGGTCTCCTGAAATAGAAGTTGGAAGTATGGAAACAATTGTTACCGCAGCAGCTTCTGAGCCTTTCTCATTGACTTCTAGAAAAGCCTGGTGCATAACATCATCAATGGCAACACTTATGTTCTGCTCAAAAAGATTTGAAAAGTCTGCGTCGACAAAAGGCTTACTCATTCCCATTTCAATGAGTTGTGGCTTAAGTGATGCTTTAAAGTCTAAGGTGAATTTCGGCATGTAAAATTCTTTCGTCACTTTGAGTGTATCTGCCAATAAGCCCGTAAGCTCATCCATAGAAAAAGATTCTGCCATTTCGTTGAGGTCGTACTCATTTCCCCCGTTGTAGGATCTCATTACCGCTGTAAAGCTAAATTGACCATTTCCGTAAGGAATGTCTATTAGTGTAAAATCTTGGCCTATTGTATAGCCAATCGTGGCTCCTTCAGAATACATCATCGGTACCATTTTGGATGTGCCGTCTGGTAAGTAAAATATATTATCTTCGGTTTTGCTTTCATCAAATTGGTAAGTCCAATCAGCTTTAAAATATATGGCATTGATGAGGTACATCACAACATCAGGTGATATCGTATCTAAAGCCTTTTTTATCTTTCCATTGGTGTTATCCTCAATCCAGTCATTGATTAGGTCTTTTGTAGCGATTTCATTAAAGTTTGCAGGTTTCACTTCCGCATCGTAATAGTCCAGAAGAACCTTTTCAAAATCATTCTTAATACTATACTCCTCACTGTACCAGTTGCTATTTGCCACATCAATAGTGGTTTTTGGATCAGCTGATATAAGGAAACCCACGAGCTTTTGATAAGCCAAATTGATCTCTTCGTTCTGTAAAGCAGAGTAGCCTAGTATTTTTTTAATTTCCTCGTTCGTTTCTCCATTCGCGCCATTTAAAGTCATCGCCAGTGCGGTGCTTACGCTAAAAGGAGAGATAAATACGTTATTGTCGGTGTTCGACTCATTTACTTTGGCGAATAGTGCGAGGGAAAAATTATTGGCAGACTGCACGACTACCTTATCTGTAGCAGTCAATGAGGGTAACTCTTGTATTTCAATTTTATCTGGAACATCAGTTTCCGAACATGAGGGTAAAGACAAAGTCAGAAGCAAGAAAATGGGGAGGAGAAGATATGATTTTTTAATTTTTTGCATGACTCTTGAATTTGGTTTTTATCATGACACGATGGAAAGCAAATAAGTTGTGTGGCGATTTGAAAAGACAATTTTTCGCATAGGGAACTTACGAATTAAGAAAGCGCAATTTCCTTGCCTTCTTTGTTGTTACCAACGAGCTCGCTAGGTCAATAATCACAATGCATCAATTTAACTCTCGTTTGTTGTTTTCACTCACTAATCTATTCACTTTTTCTTACCTCAAATTCCCTGCAGGATTCGCCTTGGCGATTTTAGCTATTTGCCAATAGATAGATACAAAACCAACCAAGAATAAGAAAACGATACCGCCAATAATTTCCAATACACCCATACCACTGCCATACCTGAGGGCGAAAAACAGAAACAGTTTTTCATAAAAAAATGGGATAATGACAATTGTTCCCTTCGAAGTGTATTTCAACAACCATTTCCCCTCCTTTATTTTTTGATTAATGAGATCCTCAGTTTATGCGTGAAGTAGGTATTGGTACCGTCTATGACTCATCCAACAATTGCCATTCCGGTATTTGTTGGAGAGGTGTGCTTTCATTTTGATACACGTTAAAGAGGACACAATATTTCTATAATATTTTGAATCACATGTACAAGTCGTTGTTTTTCAAGTAAATAATAGAGATTCAACCTATAAGTGTACTAAGGCAGTATAGCTGGTTGTTGTGGGGAATGATGACCTAGAAATTGTAACGAGGGTTCAAAAACTAGACTTCATAAATATGCCAGACTATCCTTCACTGTAGCGGGAATGGTTTATAGAAAAGTTAAAGAGAATAATTTCCTGAAAAATTTTTAAGACATTTGACTGGAACGGACGGACTTTATGAAATACGAATAGAATATCAATCGAATATTTATAGGGTTTTCTGCTGTTTCGATGAAGGTCAACTGGTTGTATTGTTTAATGGATTTCAGAAAAAGACACAAAAAACACCGAAAAAGGAAATCGAAAAAGCACAACAATTAAAGTCAAAGTATTTCAAAAGTAAAAAATAGCATCATGAAGGATTATACAGATATAGAGACATTCGACGACTTGGTCGAACTAGAACACGGAAAAATTGGGACAAAGAATCGAAATAAATACGAAGAAGGTGCGCTAATGTTTATTGTAAGCGAAATGTTAAGAGCGGCCAGAAAAGAAGCTAAAATGACTCAGGAACAACTGGCTGAGAAAACAGGAACCAAAAAAAGTTATATTTCCAAACTTGAGAATGGAAAAGGGAATATCCAGCTTTCAACACTCGTTAGAATTTTTGAACAAGGATTGAATAGACGAATCGGACTAACATTTCTGTAAAACCCAAACGTACCTCAACAAACACTAAAATGAATATGTTGAGCTGTTTGATATGACATTTTGAACCAGAAATCTTGTTGCTTCTAGCAACTGAGAAGCAGATTCATTTTAGTTGGTCTTTAAAAATACCACCAGACACCCTTTAAAATAGTCCTTTTCAGCTACTCATATCTCAAATTCCCAGCAGGGTTCGCCTTGGCGACTTTAGATGTTTGCCAATAGATAGAAGCAAAACCTACCAAGAATAAGAAAACGATACCGCCAATAACTTCCAATACACCCATACCACTGCCATATCTGAGGACATTATAGAGAAACAGTTTTTCATAAAAGAAATAGGAGAACGGCACAGCAATCATGGCCGAAACAAGAATCAACTTCACGAAATCTTTCGTCAGCAAATAATAAAGGCTATAATTACTGGCACCCATAATTTTCCTTACGGCTATTTCTTTGGTGCGGTTTTCAGTGTTGTAGGAGACCATACCGAGGAGCCCAAGACAAGAAATGATAATAGCCAATGCGCTCAAGTAGCTGAAAAACTTGATTTGAATAGTTAAGAAATAATAGGCCTTTTCTATTTCATCATTTAGAAAAGTAGCTTCGAAATGAGACGTTTGGTCCATGGTAGTCCAAATTTCATTCAGATCATTGACCGTTTTTTTAATATCAGTAGTGTTGACTGTCAGTAATGCGTAGTTACCTTTCTCAATAGAATAGCGGAATAGAATCGGGTTGATTTGCTCATTGAGCGGTTCAAAATTGAAGTCTTCAAGGATACCTACCACTCGGCAATTGGTTCCATCTCCTAATCTGAAAGTCAGGGAGTCATGTTGGGTATTGAAGATATTGGCAGACTTGATAAATTGTTGATTTACAAGTACACGCTCTTCATTCTGATTGGACTTTTCCAAACTTTGACTTTCTCCCCAAACCAGTTTCATCTCCATATTTTCAATGAAATGATCCCCAATAAAAACCTGATTCACGGCGATGGTATCTACATCATTGGGCGTGAGCTCCTCTTTTACCGAGAGGAATAAGCCAGGCAAATTAGAAGAACTGGTGATCAGGTTCACGTCAGGATGTTTTTCCAGTTCAGTTAAAGCGACTGTTTTATTGATATTTGCAAAGGGTATCGCTAACACGTTGTTGGACTCAAAACCGTGATTTTGATTGAGCACATAACGATATTGTCTGGCGAGCGTTCCCACACCGATGATAAACACCAAAGAGAGGAAAAACTGAAAAATGAAAAGACCTTTTTTAACACCAGAAACGCTGTTTGTCCCATTTACGGCTTCACCCTTCATAATTTGAATTGGATTGAGCCTTGCAAAATATCTGGCTGGAAATATTCCTGCCAGAAGACCAACCAAAACAGCAAAGACAATAAATACTAAGATTTGTATCCAGCCCATTTCCGTGTTCATCACTTCGGAGCTTCTAACCAAGCCAAGAAATTCATTTTTCATGGGTAAGTAAAGCATAATAGAGCCCACCAATGCCAGTAAGGCTAGCAAAATAGTTTCGACAATAAATTGTGCTTTGATCTGATGCTTTTCAGCACCGACGACTTTTCTAATTCCTATTTCTTTGGCACGTTTGAGGGCTCTGGCTATCGACAAATTCGTATAGTTAAATACTGCAGGCAATAACACCAACAAACCTATGCCTAAGAAAAACAGCATCGAGGCTTGATCCCAGCCAATGCCAATGGCGTTGCTAGTATCCCATCTTGGAACCACGTCAGTGAGCTTGGCGGATTGTAGTTCGATCGTCTGATTTGGGTTGAATGAACTCGCTAAAGCAGACATTTGAGCCAAAGCATTGTTCAATGCTTCTTTATCTGAGGCATTCTTGAGCAAAACGTACACGTAGTTGTTTCTATATGTAGACCAATCACTTTTGAAGTTAGGCTGCAGTTGCTGAAAAGTGCTGTGAGAGGCCAGCACTTCAAAGTAAAGGTGAGTCTGTTTCGGGTTTTTCATTACGCCCATAATCGTAAAATTCCCCATATCCGTTTCCAAAGTATGACCAATCGGATTGTCGTCTTTGTATAATTTCTCCGCCATGTTCTGAGTGATCACTACACTGTATGGTTGCGCAAGTGCAGTGGCAGGATTTCCACTAATCATGTCAAAACTGAACACATCGAAAAACGAAGCATCAGCGAAATAACCGCGAAAGTTGAGCAGATTCCCTTGATGCGTGACCTCAGGCTGAAATTCCGAATGAATCTTGACGACATGTTCTACAAAAGGATATTTTTCTTCTAGTTCGTCCCCAACTGCAGTAAAAGTAGATCCATAAATTTTCTTAAAATCATCTGCAAAAACCTGGGTATTGATCTGGAAGATACGTTCCTTATTTTCATGATTATCATCTGATCGATACACAGCCACAATGATGGACAGTGCTAAGAGGCAAATAGACATGCCCAATGCTAATCCCACCACATTGATCGAGGTAAAAAGCTTATGCTTTGAGAAATTCCGAAAGGCAACTTTAAAATAGTTGTGGATCATTCCCCACTCGTTTGTTGAATAGTGGCTTGAATAAGCTTGATGAGATTTTCTACGACTTAATGCATAGGAAAAAATTAACGAAATCACTTGGCGCCAGTAATAAATGTTGGCAGAAAAACGACCTTTTTCGTTGACAATAACGCAGTACATTTCGTCCATGTCACCCTGAATGTCTTCCAAATCGGCTCTGCCGGCAAACCAAGACAGGATTTTGACTGCTATTTTTGGTGGATTTTTTAAGGAGTTATTCATTAGTTTTTTTATTCAAATGTTGAATGTTCTTTATTTTTTGTTATGCATTTATGAGCATGCATTATTCGGATCGAAGGTTGTCGGCCGGATTGAGGTTGGCCACTCTCGAGACAATCCATAATATAGGGAGCAGTCCTAATACGAGCATAAATACAACGCTTCCGAACATCTCCATAAATCCAACCCCCGTACTGTGCTTATTAATCAATGGAACAAAAAGAATTTCATAGAAGAAATAGGCGAGCGGTGTGGCGATGGCTACTGCGATTAAAAGAAGTTTTAAGAAGCTACCACCGAGCACTTGATACAAGTTGAGTATAGAGGCACCCATAATTTTTCTAATCGCGACTTCTTTCATTCGATTTTCCGTGAAGTAAACCACCATACCTAACAGGCCGATACAGGAGATACAAATCGAAAGCGTTCCGAAAAAAGAGAATATTTTTAACGTGCCCAGCGTAGATTTATAAGATTCTTCAATACGATGATCAAGAAAATAGGAATCAAAAGATGATTGATCATCGATGGCTGCCCATTTTTCTTCCATTTGATTTAGCGTAGCGATAAGGTCTGCCGTCGGTTTAGTTTTGACTAAAGCAAAACGTGCATTATCATCAATGTATCTGACGACCAAAGGGGACATGCCCATATTAAGCTGCATGAAGTTAAAGTCTTCAATGACTCCTACGATCATGGATTTTTGGGTTCCATCTATATACTGAATAAGGGAGTCTTCCGTTTGGTTAAGAATCCGATTGCGCTTCATAAACTCACGGTTTACCAGCACTTTTTCAATCTCTGGATTATTGTTTTCTGTAAGGTTCTCCCCCCAAATCACTTGGAAACCTAACAAGGAGATGAACTGTTCATCAACAAATATTTGATCTAACCGCATGGAATCTTCATAATTGTCAATTTGTCTGATATGAGTAGTGCCGAGTCCAGCCTCTACTCCAGGCATGATTGAAGCACTGGTCACACCTGCTATTCCTGGAATCGAGGACAGTTCATTGACCAATAAGTCAGGGTCCATTCCCTTGAGAGGAACGACGATAATATTGTCTTTTTTGAAGCCGATGTTATAGTTGAGCATATCCTTATGCTGTTTAACGATGACAGCTATTCCTATGATGAATATAAGGGATATTGAAAATTGGCCAACAATCAATGCTTTTCGCAAACCAGAAATACTCACCGACGAACTCGATACAGCATTCCGAAGAGATTGTAACGGCGCTAATTTTGAAAAATAGATAGCTGGAAAAATCCCCGCAAAGACCCCAGTGAGGAGTCCGAATATTGAGAAGCAAAATAGCATCAAAGGGCTTAATGACAGGTCGAGTGATTTAGAACCTATAATGAGGGTGAGAAACTCTGTTCTAATGATGGTAAAGATGATAATCGTACCTATCAAGGCGACCGATGATAGGAGAACGGCCTCCACAATAAACTGGTAACCAATTTGACTTCTGGAGCTACCCACGACTTTACGGATTCCTATTTCTTTGGCTCGTTTTAATGATCTTGCAATCATCAAGTTGGTATAATTGAATACCGCAGGAATCAGAATAAGAAAGCCCATAAAAAAGAGCATCAACCCACCAACCCAGTCAAAGTGAGTATTATCGCGAAAGAGGTTCTTGCCTGGGCTGATATCGGTAAATGCTTGCAGACCGAAGGAAACTTCTTTGTCAGGCATTATTTCTTTCGCTTGATCTGAGAACGTGCTAAACGAGGCGATTAAGTTCTCCTGATCAGTATTTTTATTTAATAAGAGATATTGATAAGCGCTGTTATAGTCGTTCCATTTTTCTTTTACCGAGCGTCTACCATAGCTCGTATTTTCAATAGAGCTGTAAGAACCAAGCACGTCAAAATGAAGGTGCGTCTGACGTGGGTGAGCTGCTAGCACGCCACTTATCGTCAACGTAGTTTTATCAATGGTTTGAATAGTCTTACCCACAGGGTCAATATCTGGGAATAGTTTATTGGCCAGTTTAGCTGAAAGTATGATATTGTATGGTTTGGTAAGTGCGGTAGCCTTATTTCCATATTTCAAATCAAAGCTGAATAAGTCAAAATAGGTCGGATCAGTGTATATGCCAGAGATTTCGATTTCATTATCGTGATGAAAGACCGTATAATCCAATCCATAATTAAGTCTGGTTACGGCTTCTATGCCTATAACATTGCCCGAAAGTTGGTCATATATAGCATCTGTTGTCGTTGCAAAAACACGATTTCCATCTTCATCAGTTACATCGGTAGTGATCCTTACAATTCGATCTTTTTTTTCATGGAAATCATCAAAACTGAGTACCTGTATAATCACCGCTAAAATCAATAAACTTGCGGACATTCCCATCGCCAGACCCAACACATTGATGGCAGTGAAGAGCCGTTGTTTAGCCATATTTCTTACAGCCACTTTGAAATAGTTTTGGATCATACTTAGGCGATTGGATCCATAATAATCCGGTAAAGCTTGGTGACTTTTACGTCGAGTGAGTGCGTAGGAGAAGATTAACGAAATGACTTGTCGCCAGTAATATAGTTTTGCCGCTCTGGATCCATTTGCCGCTTTTATTTGGCCGTACATTTCGTCCATGTCTCCTTGGATATCTTCCAGATCAGCTTTACCTGCAAACCATGCCAGTAGTCTGCTGGCGGCTTTAGGTGGGTGGTTATTAGTCCTTTTCATTGGTTTGAGTTTTGCCTTTTTCGATTCTGCTTATTTAAGCGAAAGATTCACTTTGGAATTAGCCCATAGTTGGTCTCTCAATGCCTTCATCTCATTGAGTCCGGCAATCGCCTGACTGGTCAGTTGAAAATATCGCTTTCTTCTACCGCCTCTTTCGTTTGTAGGATCGCCAAGGTAGGAGGTGATGTAGCCTTTTTCGTCCAATCGTGTAAGCGTAGAATGCAAAGCACCGATACTGAGCTTGCGATTGGCTCTTTTTTGAATATCCTCCAGTATCGCTACACCATAAGCCTGCTCACTGAGATTAGCAATGGTCAATAATACGAGTTCCTCAAACTCCCCTAAATATCCCTTCATGTGTGTTTAGTTAGTTAAATACCTGATGATCGGCAAGTACATTAATCTTTGATTATTGTCATGAAATACTTAGTCATGCCGACTTCAGGATATATTTCTACTTTTAAGATGATATAAGATACGGGAGAAAAAAAGATATGTTTCTATTTTTAAGAATATATGTTAAAAAGCCTGTGGAGAGGATGGAGAAATCTCTTGGTTATATGGCGTCCGGGCGGGCTATCGACTATATCTTTTTACTGAAAATAGTAAAAAGGATGCCGTCTCTATCCCTGACGCGTCGTACCTCGTGCAGAAGATTTCAGATTTTTGTAGGAGATATGTAGGAGCGTTTTGAAGTCGGTGTGATTTTGCCTTTTTTCACGCTTTGATTAATTCATTCGCGATTCATATAATATAACGAGATTCCTGCCTTCGCAGGAATGACGGAAGGCGCGGATAATGAGGAGTAAGAATAAAAACATTATGCTTCTGTTTCGGCGGATGAACTATGAATATCCATCGAGATCAGCGACTGACGTCATTCTTCACTTGATTAAGAATCTCATTTACCAAGTCGATTTCAGACCTTTTTGGTATTTTCACCAACAACGCACTATAGATCACTAGCTACATCATAGTTAGGTCAATTTTAGCTATCATTATTGGTGTCCGTCCAAAACTTATCGGGCCTCTTCATATAACGAGACTCCTGCCTTCGCAGGAATGACGGAAGGCGCGGATGATGACGTTGAAGAATTAATTATTATGCTTCTGTTTCTGTAGACTGTTTTTTAAATCATTTACATTACTCAGACATCTATTCTTCACCCAGCCTCGTAGTGAGTTCAGAATCATTTTTTATCGGACCAACAAATATGAAAATTTTAACAAATCTTAGATTGCTTTTGGTTTTTTGCCTAGTCATTTCCATTACTTTTTTAACTGCCTGTAGCAGTGACGAAACGAATGAAATTGTAGAACAAGTAGAGGAGGAAGAAGAAGAAGAGGAAGAAGAAGAAGAGACCACTGCCGTAGATATCAGTGTACTTGCTTCTCTGTTTTATTATGATGCTTCTTTAAGCGTGGTTGTTACTGAAACGGAAGTGATCATTACTTCGATCAATGAGCCAGATCATAAAAGCATGTATTATGATCAAAGTGATGCAAGATATGAAGCTTATAATGAGCCTGCTAATTCCGATTTCATGCAAAACCCAAATAATATAGAAACGCAGAATTTTGTTTTTACTATGCCTCGTTTTCCCGAAGAAGCGACTAATAAGGAAGCCACAGATTTTGGGCCTATGGGCGTATCAGTCAATAGCGTGGTTTTTTACAATCAAAATGCGGCACCTGGCGATGATATATTAGAAGAGCTGAATACGTTCGATCAATATGAAGGTCATCCTCAGAACAGTGGACAATACCATTATCACTTGGAGCCAACTTGGTTGACAGAAACTTTAGGTGATGATGCTTTCTTGGGTTTATTGCTTGATGGCTTTCCGGTTTATGGTCCAGTAGAAAATGGTGTTAGATTGACGAATGACGACCTTGACGATTACCATGGTCACACCTCAGCAACCACCGAGTTTCCTAATGGCATTTATCATTATCATATCACAGATGACCTTCCCTGGATTAATGGTGATGGGTATTATGGTACTGCTGGAACACTGACTCAATAAGTTTTTTGGTGAGGAGGATTGTCGGAATAATCATCTGCTTTTGGGTTTTTTGGGCTTGTGAGCCTTCAAATCCTGATCCTGTTGTTTTGGAATATCATGTTCCCGAAATTCCCGTAACTAGATTAGCTTTCGACAATCCTGAACTATCAAAAGATTCCATTGGAGCCCTGCTGCTTGCAGGAGTAAAGTATTCAGGCTATATGGAGAAAGTCAATTCGCGCGGTGAGTTGATAGAAGTGACCAGTTATTTTGAAGGCTTTTTAGAAGGAGACATGCTTGGCTATTACCCTTCAGGAAGGAAGCGATATATACGTCCTTATCGCAACGGTAAAAAGCAGGGTGCACATTTTGGATACTATGTCAATGGGGCTAAGCAGTTTCATTACATTTTTGAAAAAGGCAAGAGTGAAGGAAATCATTTAGAATGGTTTAAAGATGGGTCCGTTTTTAAAGACTTAAATTATACAAACGGTCGCCCTTTTGGATCACAAAAAGTCTGGCGGAGGGATGGTAAAATAAGGTCAAACTATGTTATCCGAGAAAATGGTAGACGATACGGTTTGATGGGTATCAAGCGCTGCACGAAACTGGATACCGAAAAAGAAGAATTTGATCCTTATGAAGGTAAGAAGTAATTATTGGCTATTCATTTTTGTTGTTTTGGTTTCATTTTCTTGTAAGAAAAAACTGGAAAAGAAATCGGTGGAGATTGAGTTGCCTTTCTATAACGAGGAGATGTTTACGCCAGAATGGATAGCCGACGATGATCCTCGATAT
Source organism: Cyclobacteriaceae bacterium (assembly GCA_047635055.1). Classification (GTDB taxonomy): domain Bacteria; phylum Bacteroidota; class Bacteroidia; order Cytophagales; family Cyclobacteriaceae; genus JAVJRN01. Next base: position 33,286 of record JBLIIJ010000036.1, read on the forward strand.
GACGATATCCACACGATTGCAGATTTCTCATTTATCAATCAATTAGGGGACACGGTTACGCAAGATTACTTTCATGAAAAAGTATATGTTGCCAATTTTTTCTTCACCATTTGCCCGAGTGTTTGTCCTAAAATGACGGCCAATTTAAATCGCGTGCAGGAAGCTTATAAAGATGATGATCGTGTAAAAATCATTTCCCATACGGTTATGCCTTGGATAGATTCTGTAGCAAAATTAAAGGACTATGCATTAGCTAAAAATATAGATATCAATCAGTGGCAATTGGTTACTGGAGAGAAAGAAGAGATTTATGCCTTGGCACGGACGTCCTATTTTGCCGATGAAGGCTTTGGGAAAACCGTCACCGATGTGACAGATTTTCTCCATACAGAAAAAGTCATTTTGATCGATCAGAAACGAAGAATTCGGGGTGTCTATAATGGCACGATTCTACTAGAAATGAAACGCATGGTCGAAGATATATTGACCTTGCTCTGATTTTCTTCAGCTTTAACTTATCCTCGTTTTTTCTATTATCAATTGGAAACAAGCCGTATCAATTATTAGCTTTAATCTTTTTCAACAAAGACAGCTGACTTTTGAAAAGACTAAGCGAAATAATAACAGCCATCATCTTACTCACAACATTTGGAGCTATGAGCCAAAAATCATTATCCAGTACAGTTCAATTTGCCTCCATTGATCAAGCGCAAATACTGCTATCTGAGGAAGACAACTTTACCGCCAGTTGGAGTCAATTTGATATTGATTCAAGGTTGCAAAAACCAGCAAGTACCCGTGAAGAATTATTTGAGTTTATTAATTCACAAGCGCTTAGCTGGACTGAAAAAGAGCAAAGGGTCATGGGGAAATCTTTGAAAAGGCTTGAAAAGATGATCGCTGCGGTGAAGGTGAATCTGGGATTGCCTGATACCATTTACTTTGTAAAAACGACTGCCAAAGAAGAAGGAGAAGCAACTGCTTACACTAGAGGAAACTATGTAGTATTCAAGGAAGGCGGAAGTACGAAAAAGGAGCGATTGGATCACTTGATATTACACGAACTCTTTCACGTACTAACAAGACACAATAGTGAATTTAGAGCCGCGATGTACGACATCATCGGGTTCAATATGATGAATTCGGTTGACTATCCTGAGGGGCTTTTGTCATCAAGAATTACCAATCCTGATGCTCCTCAAACTGATGCATTCATTCAATTAAAATCAAAAGGAGAATTGTCTGATTATATGATGATTCTCTATGCAGATAAACCTTACACCTCTGGTAGATTTTTTGATTATGTGAATGTCGGTTTTCTTAAACTAACAGCTTCGACACAAAAGGAAGTCGACCTCAAAGAGGGGCAACCTCAAATACTCAGTATGAAAGATGCGGATGATTTTTTCGAACAAGTAGGGCAAAACACGAAGTATATCATCCATCCTGAGGAGATTATGGCCGAGAATTTTGCCTTTGCTTTATCCAATAAAGAAGACTTGCCAAACGCAGGAATTATAGTAGCCATCATGGAATATCTAAAAAAATAGTCCCGTTAAATTTGTGGTTAAACCTTTAGCTCACTTTCTTCATTGAACGACTGATAGTTTAACTTGATCATCATTAATTAATTACCCAAAAATGGATACTTCGCGAATTGTTTTTACTTGGGCATTTTTTGGAGTTTTATTTTTTGCCTTAGCTCAGGAAAAAAAGACAATTGTCCTTACTGATTTGGACTTAGATCGATCGAATCCAGCAGGATTTGTGGAGATGCATTTCCCTTCGGCATCCGATACGCTGCAAGGGCTGATGTACCGTGCAAATGGTGATGGTGCTCATCCAACATTAATATTGTTGCATGGATATCCTGGAAATGAGCGCAACCTGGATTTGGCTCAGGTAGTGAGGTCAAAAGGTTGGCACGTCATCTATTTTAATTACAGAGGTGCGTGGGGAAGTCAGGGGGACTTTTCATTTAAGAACTGCGTGGAGGATGTTGTAAATGTGGTCAATTACTGTCAGCAACATGCCGATCAATTTGGCATAGACCATGAGAAAATTGTCCTGTTCGGTCATAGTATGGGTGGGTTTGTGACGTTGAAAGCATTGCAACAGCTCCCAACAATAAAAAAAGGCTTTGTACTTTCGGCATGGGATATCGGAGGTACTTTTGAGAAGAAAACAAAGCCAGAAGAATTAAATGGCCTAATTAAAAAATATGGGATCGACTATTTTGTGTTGAACACACCATCCAAAGAAATATTTCAACCCGTTTTGGAGGACAGTAAATATTTTGATCTTTCCAAAGATGGAAAATCTTTGAGTGAGAAAGAGTTGATGATGCTCGATGAGCATAACAAAAATG
>JBLIIJ010000037.1:0-35590 GCA_047635055.1 Cyclobacteriaceae bacterium
TGGTATTTTATAATCCAAGTTATTGACGTATTTTATCACTATACATTTGTAGGTAAATACTCAGAACTAATATGTCGATAAAAGTAGCGCTTAGGCATTACACCAAATATTCATACGATCGCAACGTGCAGTTAGGACCACAGGTAATCCGCTTAAGACCTGCGCCGCATTCAAGAACGTTTATAAAGGGATACTCACTTAACATCAAGCCGGCGAACCATTTTATTAATTGGCAACAAGATCCATTTGGTAACTATTTGGCCAGGATTATATTCCCCGAAAAAGTAGATCATTTTGAGGTCGATGTAGAGGTGATTGCAGATATGGTCGTCATCAACCCTTTTGATTTTTTCATTGAAAGTTATGCTGAAAAGTTTCCGTTCCCGTATGAGTCTGGCCTAAAAGAACAGCTACAGCCATATCTATTAACTGATGACAAGGATGAGCCGCTGGTGGCACTGGTGAAGCAAGCCAGATCAAAGCTTACCGCCGATATGAAAACTGTCGATGTGCTTGTTATGCTCAATCAGTTGGTCCATAATTTATTGTCATACAATATAAGAATGGAACCTGGGGTGCAGTCATGCGCAGAAACGCTTGCATTAAAGTCTGGTTCTTGCCGAGATTTCGCATGGTTACTTGTTCAGCTATTCAGACATTTAGGGTTGGCTTCAAGGTTTACCTCTGGCTATTTAGTACAACTAAAAGCAGATGAAAAATCATTGGATGGTCCCTCAGGAACAGAAGAAGATTTTACTGACCTGCACGCATGGGCGGAAGTTTACGCTCCCGGCGCTGGTTGGATTGGATTAGATGCAACATCAGGTCTCTTTGCTGGAGAAGGACATATTCCACTCGCTTGCACACCAAGTCCGCAAGATGCTGCGCCAATTTCAGGAATGGCAGAATCAGCCAAAACAGCATTTCATTTTGAAAATACCGTTACAAGATTTGAAGAAACTCCCCGAGTAACCAAACCTTATTCTGAAGACCAATGGCAAGAGATATTGGCTGTTGGTGACTTGGTCGATAAAGACCTAGAAGCCAACAATGTAAAGCTGACGATGGGTGGAGAACCAACGTTCGTGGCAATAGATAAACCTGACGCTCCCGAATGGAATTCCACGGCTGATGGCGAGCATAAAAGAAGCTTATCCAATACCTTATTCCACAAACTCAAAAACGAGTTTAGCCATGGCGCACTCATGCAATATGGTCAGGGCAAATGGTATCCTGGAGAACCATTGCCAAGATGGAAATTGGCTTGCTTTTGGAGAAAAGATGGCGTGAAGATGTGGAATAATGACACTCTTTTGGCCGACTTATCAAAAGACTATGGGTTTGATCAAACCCATGCTGATAAGTTTATGAATCTCTTGTCGGAAGAGCTATCATTAGATCCAAAAAATATCAGACCTGCATATGAAGATCCGTTTTACTTTATTTGGGAAGAAAGTAAACTTCCAGTAGATGTAGATCCGCTAAAAGTAGATTTAAAGTCATCACTAGAGCGTCAAAAACTGGCGGAACTATTGAATGCTGGACTCAATAACCCCACGGGATTTGCTATTCCAATAGCTTGGGACCAGTCTCAAAATGGCTGGCAAAGTTGTCGGTGGGATTTTAGAAGAAGAGACCTCTTTCTTGTTCCAGGAAACTCTCCTGCTGGACTCAGATTACCTTTGGAAAGCATACAAAATGTCAAAGACGATGAGACGGATATTAAACCTGAAAGAGATTTATTTGCTGAGGTAGATGACCTTCCAGCGACTCAGGACCTTCCCTCTTCTGGTACCAAGGTCAAGTCATACAATAATAGTAGTAAAATATTCAAGACGTGCTTTGTCTTAGAGGTAAGACAAGGGAAACTGTTTGTTTTTCTTCCTCCATTGCAATATTTCGAGCATTATCTTGATTTGATAAGTGCCGTAGAGCGAACTGCTGAGGCCTTGCAAATGCCCGTATTGATTGAAGGATATGATCCTCCATCAGATAAAAGGGTACAAAAATTCATGATCACGCCTGATCCAGGCGTCATCGAAGTGAATATCCATCCATCCAAATCATGGAGAGAAATCACCTCCATTTATGACACCCTTTATACCAAGGCAAGAGAATCACGATTGACTACCGAAAAATTTAATCTCGATGGTCGACATACCGGAACTGGGGGAGGAAACCATATCACACTTGGAGGTGCTAAGCCAGAAGAGAGTCCACTTTTGCGCAGACCCGATGTGCTAAAAAGCTTTATAACGTATTGGCAGCATCATCCTTCATTATCCTATCTTTTTTCCTCACAATTCATTGGGCCTACGAGTCAAGCCCCGCGAGTAGACGAAGGAAGAGATGATATACTCTATGAGTTGGAGCTCGCTTTTCAGCAAGTACCAGATAGTAAAGAAGACAATATTCCTTACTGGCTAGTAGATCGTATTTTCCGAAACTTACTGATTGACATTACAGGAAATACCCATCGTGCAGAATTCTGTATAGACAAACTTTATTCGCCAGACTCTTCCACTGGAAGACTTGGTATATTGGAATTTCGGGGTTTTGACATGCCTCCTCATTATCGCATGAGCATGGTGCAGCTTCTGCTGATTAGGTCACTATTGAGCTGGTTTTGGAAAAATCCGTATGACCATAAATTAGTGAGATGGGGTACTGGTCTACATGACAAGTTTTTACTACCACATTACTGTTATAAAGATTTATCACAAGTCGTCAACGATTTAAGAAATGCAGGCTATGCATTTGATATCGCTTGGTTTGATCCCTTTTTCAGCTTTAGATTTCCATTCGTTGGTGAGCTACAAGTAGATGACATACATATAGACATGACGATGGCCATAGAACCTTGGCATGTTTTAGGTGAGGAAATGTCAAGTACAGGTACCGCGCGTTTTGTTGATTCTTCTCTAGAAAGACTTCAGATTAAAATATCAGGCTTGACAGACAACCGTTATTATCTCCTTTGCAATGGTTTCAAAATTCCTTTGACCAATACTGGTGTTCAAGGAGAGTATGTGGCTGGAATTCGATATCGTGCTTGGCAACCTCCATCAGCCTTGCATCCTACTTTGGGCGTGGACACACCGCTCACGATCGATCTTTATGACACCTGGACAAAGAAATCTATTGCCGCTTGCCAGTACCATGTCGCCCATCCAGGAGGAAGGAATTATGATAGCTTCCCTGTCAACAGCTATGAAGCTGAGTCAAGAAGAATTTCAAGATTCTTTGATTTTGGACACTCAATTAATTTGGTAGAGCCTACGGTACAAGCGCAAAAAGGAAGCGGAAGATTTATCAGTAAAGTAGATGTCGTGACCCATTATGAAGCCATTGGTGAATTGGTCAACAACGATTTCCCTCATACGATGGACTTGCGTAGATATAAAAAAGTCAAATAATTTCAGATTGATTTGCCAAAAAATCATTTTTACCACCCATGATTGAGTCTTACTTAGTAGATCAGGCTGTGAATAACACACCTTTCGTTGATGAGATGACAACCCTCGACGGAAAGGTGTCTCCAATATGGGATAAACTCGCCAGGTATTATGACAAACTCGGACCCGAACAGATGGAGCAGCATCAGGAAGATGTTGCGAAGCAACTAAGGGAAAACGGAGTAACCTATAATGTGTATGGTGACCCTCAAGGCATGAACCGCCCTTGGATGCTCGACCCTGTCCCAATGGTCTTTGGAGAAGAAGATTGGTCTCAAATAAATGCTGGATTGGTGCAGAGGGTCACATTACTGAATGAAGTTCTCAAAGATTTATATGGTAGCCGAAAGCTGATAAAAGAGGGATTAATTCCTTTAGAGCTGATATACAATCATCCGGGATTTCTTCGTCAAGTTGACAAAATCAAATTACTCGGGGAACAACAATTGATTCAATACTCTGCTGACTTGGCAAGAGGTCCCGATGGGAAAATGTGGGTCCTTCATGACAGAACAGATGCGCCCTCTGGTGTGGGATATACATTAGAAAATAGAGTTGCAATGACCCGTGTATTTCCTGATCTCATTAGGGAAAATCAAGTAAGAAAAATTGCTTCATATTATCAAACACTCAAAAACACGCTCGCCTTATTATCTTCACAAAACAAGGAAGATCCGCGCATCGTGATGCTCTCGCCTGGCCCAAATAATGAGACCTTTTTTGAGCATGCCTATTTATCCTCTTTTCTTGGCGTCACGCTCGCGCTAGGGCAGGATTTGACAGTGAGTGATGGTTACGTGTGGTTAAAAACGATCAAAGGACTTGAAAAAGTAGATGTAATCATTCGGCGGGTTGACGATGTTTATTGTGACCCAATGGAGTTTAGGAGTGATTCACAGCTCGGAGTTGTTGGATTGATGGAGAGCGTGAGACAAGGAAAAGTGCAAGTGATCAATCCACTCGGATCACGTGTTCTAGAGAACCCCGGTTTATTGGCTTTCTTACCAAAACTATCAAGACATATCCTAGGAGAAGAGTTGATACTACCATCTATCGCAACATGGTGGTGTGGACAGCCCAAAGAAATGAATTACGTGCTAAATAATATCGAGCATTTAATTATTCGGAGAATTTACCGAGATGACCATTTTAAATCTGTGCAGGGCGCTAGCTTAAGTAAGGTCGAATTAGCAGAACTAAAATCCTTAATTAAGAAACATCCTTCTCTTTTTGTAGGGCAAGAAACGATGGATTTTTCAACTACGCCATCTTGGATAGACCGCAAATTAGTCGCTCGAAATTCCGTATTTCGTAGTTATGTAGTCGCCAATGTAGAGAAAAAAACCTACGAAGTAATGCCCGGCGGGCTTTCTCGTACCTCACCTGATAAAGGGCTTTTTATCGTTTCTAACCAGGCCGGAGGGATTAGTAAGGATACATGGGTGCTAGGAAAAACGCAAGAACCTTATCATAGTTCACCCAAGACCAGTCAACCTGTGCAAGCATTGGTGAGAAGCGTTTTGCCAAGCAGAACTGGGGAAGAACTCTTTTGGCTTGGCCGATATCTAGAGCGTGCTGTTTATAACCTCCGATTCATGCGGATCGTGCTCAATGCGTATAATGAGGCAGATGACGACATACATGTTAAAGAAGACGACACGCTATCCACCTTGCTCAAAGGACTCACCGTTTTAACAGGAACTAGACCAGGCTTTTTCGAAAAAGAGGTATTAATAAATCCTGAGGAAGAATTGATGTCCTTAGCATCTGATATGTCAAAAGTGGGGAGCTTGGCCCATACGTTACAAGCCTTTTTGCGCAATGCTCATACTGTCAGAGACCGACTGAGTCTTGATACCTGGCGAATATTAGACAGTATTTCCGAAGAACTTACCTTGCTTCGTCATGCGAAAGACTTGAATAAAGTCTATAAAATTCTCGACAACTTGGTCATAAAAGTAATGGGATTTTACGGCTTGAACATTGACAATATGACCCGAGAGTCTACTTGGCATTTGCTAAACACCGGGCGATTTCTCGAATCGGCAATGAACAGTTGTACAGTGCTAAAGGCGATGTTGACAACCAGCTTTGACAATGATGTGAATAAGTCGCTCATGGAGGACACGCTCAGATGCAATGAAAGTTTGGTGACGTATAGATACCGATATAGATCTAACCTCGAAATATCGGGTGTTCTTGAGCTATTAATTACCACGGAAGATAATCCAAGATCTCTAGTGTATCAGGCCTTAAAAATTGAGGAGCATTTAAAAGACCTGCCAAATATTGAGGGAGGAGTCCTGACTCCAGCACGTAAAAAACTACTGGAAGCCATCACAAAACTACGCTTGTTGGATGTGCATCAAATGACGGAGCTTGATCAGGAAACAGAGGAGTACCTACAGTTAAAAGATTTTCTAGAGGACATTATTCGTCTCTTGAAAGAGACCTCAGACATAGTATATGAGCAATATTTCAGTCATACTTCCAACAAATACAGTATGATCAAGTCCACAAATATTCCCGAGATATGACCTATCAAGTGACGCACATCACAGATTACATTTATGACAACCCCGCAAAGCTCTGTCATAATATTATGTTTCAGATTCCACATGATTTCTCTTTTCAAAAAGTAGAACATTATACTTACAACATATACCCTCAGCCCAATTTCAAAATACAGCGGCATGATTTTTTCGATAATAAGTACCTGTACTTTTCTATCGAAAGACCTCATAAAAAACTCACGGTTGTTTCGGAGAGTAAAATCACTTTAAGTAAGCCAAAATGGGTTGATGTAGATCCCGCCAGTACACCACCTTGGGAAGAAGTAGCCGCTTGGTTAAGAACCACCGAAGCATTGAATGACATCCGTCAGTTTTACTTGGAGTCTGGTCATGTAAAAATAATCGATGGGGTAAAAGCGTATACCTTGGAGTCCTTTACCCCTGACCGTCCTATCATGGAAGCAATGATCGAGCTCAATACTCGGATTTTTAATGATTTCAAATTCACTCCTGGGTTTACTGATATCAGTACGCCACTAGAACATGTTTTCGAACACAGAAAAGGAGTTTGTCAAGATTTTGCTCATTTTGGTTTGTCCTGTGTGCGCTCAATAGGATTGGCCGCACGTTATATGAGTGGATATATTGAAACGTTACCACCACCAGGAAAACCGAAAATGGTCGGAGCAGATGCATCACACGCTTGGATGGCTCTTTTTATTCCTGAGTTAGATTGGGTGGAATTTGATGCTACAAATAACTTACTGGTGAGCGACCAACATTTGCGAGTAGCTGTAGGCAGAGACTTTGCAGATGTCACGCCATTAAAAGGCATAGTTTATAGCTCTGGGGAACAAAAAATGAACGTAAGTGTGGATGTTCGCAAAGTTGATGAAGTGAGCGCTTAAGACTTCTCATAATAACTTTCTTCCCTTAAGAATTGCACAAATCTTTTTAAACGTAGATGAGTCATCTAAAATAAAGCCTTAACCACCTCTACCCCTTTTATGGTATTTTGACTTTGTGTTGGTTACAATTGACCGGCTCATAGGTATAAATCAATATAATCTTTAAATATTTATACTTATGAAAATTATCGTTTTTGCGCTTTGCTTGTTTCCTAGTTTCATATTTGCTCAAAACTCTCCTAATACCATTACTGTTACAGGCCATGCCAACTGTGATGTAATGCCCGATGAAGCCATTATCTCCGTCGAGTTTAGCAGTTATAATAAGCCCAAAAAATCAGCTTTTGAAGACAATATTCGATTGTTTCAAAAAGTCCTTGGTAAGTGGGAAATTGCACAGGAAGACGTTAGACTAATGGACATTAATGCCCTCAATTATTCTTACAATGTATCTAAAAAGGTAAGGCTTAATAAAAGCTTTGAAATTGATTTACAAAACGTCAGTATTATCCACGAGTTGATAAATGATATCCTCACTACTGGCGCCTACTCAGTAAATATTGCCAATCTGAAATACAATGAACTGGATAGTATTCAATTGGAGATAACAAAAAAGGCGATGATTAATGCCAGAAAGAAAGCCAGTTTAATGGCTGAAAGTCAAGGCCATTCACTTGGGAAAACGGTAAGCATAAGAGAAATCGGAGCTGAGAGCCGAGAATCTGGGAATTACTACGAACCGAAATATGGTGATTATTCCTACGATTATAGGTCAAGACTAAATGCTACTGGCGCAGTTTCAAGAGCTTCTCCAGCTTACTCTCAACCTGAATTATCATTAAACTCCGTGTACGTTGGTGTCTCTGTTAAAGTGGTTTATGAGATGGAATAGGTCTTTTTAAGTTTTTAGGAAAGTATTTTGTGATTGATATTATCCATTCTTAGCATAAAATTAAACGCATGTCCAAGAATTAGCTAACCCTATATTAACTCGAATTTCCTTAGTCCAATCTGAGAAAAAGAAACACCTAGGCCAAAATACTTTCCTCCCATTTAATTAATTACTATTTATATAGTTGTATAATTATAAACATAGTTATACATTTGTTCTTGAATAAACAGAGACATAGTCTTTCAACGGTTGAATCACCTATCGTGGGTACTCTCCCCCGATGCTTGAATCAAATAAAAAGAAACAATCCAACATCATACTTTGCGGGTTTGCTTCAAGGTATGACGTTGAGTTAGAATAACCACAAGCTCCTAGTTTAGATATGAAAGAATTAACGAAAGCGGAAGAACATGTGATGCAGGCTTTATGGTCCTTGGAAAAAGGATTTTTAAAAGACATTGTTGATCATCATCCAGAGCCAACACCGGCTTATACTACCGTCTCGACGGTTGTAAGTGTACTGGTCAAAAAAGGAGTCATTGGTTTTAATACCTATGGCAAAACCCGAGAATATTTCCCAACAGTATCGAAAACTCAATATTCTAGGTTCTCCATTAAAGGGCTAATACGCAAGTTTTTCGACGATTCTCCAAGTCAATTTGCCTCCTTTTTCACAAAGGATGAAAATATTACCACCGATGAATTAGAGAGTATCCAAATGTTGATCAATCAGGAAATTGAAAAAAGAAAATAATGGACGCCAAGACATTGACTTACCTTTTTGAAGCTTCGTTGTACCAATTGGTCTTTCTAGCTTTTTATTGGTTTTTCTTGAAAAAGGACACCTTTTTCACTTTGAACAGGAGCTTTCTATTACTTGGCTTAATAGGATCAGTAGCCCTCCCCGTAATTCCTTTTTCCCTTGTCTCCATTGACAATATTGATGAATTGACGTCTTTGAATTTGGTCTATAATATGGTTGCAACTCCTATTGCTACTTTTCAGCAACCAGCAATTGAAATACCAAGAATATTATCCCAAGTTGATTTTATATCCATCGTCTCTACGGTTTATTTACTCGGCGTTATTATACTCGGAATTCGCTTTACTCATAATATTTTCAAACTTTTAACCTACTCCACGCAATATAAAAGGACAGCAACATCACGCATTATCTATCAAAAAGCGCTCTCAGAAGCTTTTTCTTTTTTCTCCAAAATTTACTTACCACATGCTTGGGCAGAAAGTGAAGATTCGGCGTTGATTATTGCACATGAAGAGGCACACGTTGAATTTTGGCATTCTGTAGACCGATTGCTGATGGACACGATGGCTATTCTATTTTGGTTCAACCCATTCATTCACATATATAGAAAAGCGCTAATCGAGAATCACGAATATCAGGCAGACTTTGCCGTCATTGAGCGATGTGATAAATCTGTTTATCAGCAACTGCTCTTGTTGAAATCTACCCCCCGATCTTCTGTTTCATTGGCGAGTGGCTTCAGTTCTTTAACCAAAAAACGAATAATTATGATGAATAAAAATAAGTCCGCTGCTTTGGGCAAATTCAAACTGGTACTAATCCTGCCTATTCTAATAGTGACGATTATTATATCAAGTTACAAGCCCAGTGCTTTAGCTCCTTCCATGGACGTTTTTGATGAGCCTGACGCGTCCAAATCTGCTGAACGGAAGCTACCAATTGGCTCTGATATTCCATCTATTTTTCCTGTACAATATAAAGCTGCCTATCCTTTAAATACCACAATGGCCAAGGTTCGAGTGAGCTCCACTTTTGGTGATCGAAAGGATCCTTTTTCTAAAACAACGAAATTTCATAAGGGAATTGATATTGCCACGCGCATTGGCGCCCCTGTAATTGCTACAGCAAATGGAGTTGTAACGGAGGTAGAATTTCACCCTGAAGGATACGGAAAGTATCTCTGGTTGACCCATGCCGACGGCTATGCGACTAGGTATGCTCAGCTGAGTGACTTTGCTGCAAAAGTAGGAGATAAAGTGACGCAAGGCCAGATTATAGGATATGTTGGCAGCACAGGTAAATCCACCGCTCCGCACTTGCATTATGAAGTTACCAAAGATGGCAAAGCCGTTGATCCTGTGAAATACATTAAGGATTTTACCTTTGAAGGTTGCTAAGCAACCTTGGTTTAATCTACTGTATTGACGGGCGTCATGTTGGGTTTGGTGCAGACCATAGATTTTGTGAGTAGCCTTTTTAGCTTTTAAACTAGCCAAATTTGAGGATGGATTACATCGCCTCATTCGAAATCAATTACCCTCGTTCAGAGAATTCCTTTTTTCTAAATGAATCACCTCTGGATTTTTCGAGTTAACTGAAAAGCCATCCACAAATTTTTCATGGATGGCTTTTTATATGATAATATTCCCGACTGATAAAAAACCCCCGAACAGCAAACCATTTTCAATATGGTTTATGACTTGGATTTCAACTTTCGGTTTAGGGTTACTTCTTTTGATGATGATATTGCTCATTCTTTATGTAAAGACGTTCTTCATAGCCTGCATTCAAGTTGAAACAAAATCCGAAGTTGATAAAAATGAAAAAAAGATGACCTTTTCTTAATCGGCATATAGTAACCAATCACTTTTATAACACTTTCTTTAAGAGGCAAAGCACTTGATGAAGAATAATGGAATAAAAAATACTTTATCACTCACTGTTCATGCAGTTCTAAGAATGATGGGTCAATAAATTCATTCTGAGGATTTTTTTGATGTCAAAACGATAATCAAAAACCTCGGAGCAAGCTCATGAGATATGAAGGCGGGTAATTGCTTTTTATTCGATGGAAACATCTGATAATCGTACCCACTAGGTGGAATTTAAGTCAAAAATACCTTCAAGTACAGTTGATCGATTCGTCAATTGGATACCCGCCTTACCTTCCAAACTATTTAAAATCAACTTTTTCTAATGCCGGATAAGTATCTTGTAGGAAACAATCATGCTTTCCTTTGGATCCTTAAAATGAAGTAAATAAAATCCGTCAGGAATTTCCGAAACGTCTAGTTGATATTGTTGATTCCAACCTGTTGCTAATTTTTGGCTGGCTATCGTTTTACCCACCAAGTCTATCAGTTTTACTTCGACTTCATCGGCGAGCAATCGATCATATTTAATGTTAATATAATCCTTGGCTGGCACAGGATACACATCCAGATCTCTAAAGTATTGCTCGTATAATGCCAAGGCTTCCACACGTGTTACTTCAATTCCCTCTTCTGTAATGAAGGCTTCTAACTTAAAGTTGTTTGCATCAAATCCATTTCCACCTATTTCAAACTCTACAAACGAATCTGGATCCATAGGAATTCCCGGAAACTCAATGTTGAACCGATATAATCCGGCGGGAAGAAAGAGAAACTCGAACTCTCCATTATCATTGGTTTCCACATAAGCGAAAAGTTCAAATGTTCCCTCTTGTATAGAGATATCTCTTCCACTCGCCCTAAATCTTCGAACGCTACATCCGGCTTTTTTCACCTTTCTTCGCTCGAGTATTCTACCACCTGCATCGCCAAGGTCTGCCTCAACAGATCCAAAAACTTTGCCCTCTCCTTCTACTGGTGGTGGAGGCAAAAATGCCATCCCGTATTCATTAATCACATTATCAGCCCGCAATAGTAAAGTATCCGCTTCTGTCCAAAGATCGGTACCCTGATAGTAAGTCGGGAGATATAAGCGTTCTCCTTCACTATTTAAAATGTCAGAGTTAGTTATAAATATATAATCTCCTAAAACCAATTCGGGAATTGCAAAAACCCCACTGGTTACCGAAACCGAGTCAACCTTATCGAATGGTTGGTTCGCCGCACCTATCTTGAGGGCAGCTATGCCTCCTCTCGGCAATGGCTGGTCGTTTTCTCCTGTTATTACACCTGAAACATTGGCCGTGGCAAGTATCTCTATAAGGTCTGTTCTTAATGTCAGCTGTGGTAATTGCTCGTTTGTTACCACCAATTCGTAATAGCCCATCGTCTCATAATCAATAGCGGTAATGCTATAGCTACTCGCATTGTCCGCAGTAAGCGCTATATCGTCAAATACATCATTGGTCAACCTCCACTCATAAGAATTTTGGGTTCCTCCTGTCGTGATTTGAATATTGTAGTCATCTCCTTCGGGAATGCTTATACTTGGTACATTAGTGATATTGGCCTGAGGACTATACACCAATCCTGGTAAGCCCGTGTTTTGCTCCAAATCTCCAAAATCAAGTAAGTTAGCAGCCACATTTATATTTGTGAGGTTTTGAAGTTGCGTCATTTTGGGCAAGTCAGCTATTTGATTTTCTGAAAGATCAATAGTGGTTAAGCCTGCAATGTCATTGATCGCCGTAGGTATTGCTCCAGAAACGTTTTTGCCAGAAAGATCGAGTCCTACCACGCGACTATTGCTTAGCGTCACCTCAGGGGCAAAAGAAGCCATGTTGTCTGTGGTCATTGTATTCCAGTTTTGCACGTCCGTCCAACTTGGACCATTTGCTGTATTATAAATGACTTGCAAAGCTGTAATGTCACGTTCCAACGATGATACTTTAAAAACTACATCCTTCGTAGTGATAGTGAGTCCCGGAATAATAGCGCTAGTTACTGAAGCAGAGAATATCCCCTCAGCGGCAAAAGATGTTGCATTGATCGTAATGCTGGATCCTGTTCCTTCAAACGGTTGTCCGTCTTTGAACCAACCATAAGTCAATTCTTGACCTGGTATGGTTCTATCAATAGTCACATCTTCTCCCAATTGAGCCAGAATAGATAGCTCCTCTAAAAGGGATTTTTGTGGAGCATACTTTACGCCATCAAGATTTGCAAATTCTTCAATCACACCAAATGAAAGCAGGTTTTGACTGATATCAATGCTGCTAATTCCTGCAATCTTATCCAGTGCAGGTACGTCGCTCAGTCTATTGTTTGAAAGGTTGAGCGTATCCAGCGCACTGATTTGAATGAAGTCTGCGTCCACTGTGCCTACCAAATTGTTATTGCTCATGTTAACTTTCACCATCTTTAGTCCGTCTACAACTACTCCATACCACTGAGCAATTGGCGCAGTATTCCAACCCTCATTATTAGTCCAGTTATCCCCATTTGTACTCACATAGATGTTGGCCAATAAGGTAGAATCTGCAATAGAGATACTTTCGTTCATATCAATAAGATTAATGCTGTAGGAGGCAGTGTCCATTAAGAAACGATCGCTTACCTCCACAATTAATGTGAACTCGGGAGTTGTCTCAAAGTCCAACATGGTCTGTTCGGCAACCGTTAATTGATTGCCATTTATTGCAAAAGCTCCCAAGTCATTACCGGAAAGAATGGAGTAGGTTAATGGATCATTTTCTGGATCAATCCCTAGTAATTCAGTCACAACCGTTCCGGTAGGACTATTTTCATTGAGCGATAAAAGTTTACCAGTCAACCCCGGTCCTTCATTCACATTGGTCACGTCTATTTGGATGCTTAAGTCATTAGTCAATACACCATCTGAAATTTGTACGGCAAGATTGAACGCAGGAGTTGACTCAAAGTCTATCAGACTCGAATCCGCCACCAATAAGGCTCCACCAGAAGTTAATGTAAATGCTCCAAGCTCATTACCACTTAATATAACATAAGTGACTGGGTCTAAATCATCATCACTAGCCTTAAGCGTGTCCAAAACAAACCCATCGATTACATTTTCAAAAATGGTGTAGGATTGATCGGCAAGAATTGGTGCCTCATTAATATCCCTAATTAGGATAGAAATTTCCGCAGATACTTCAGCGTATTCATCTGCTACAATGATATTAATACCTAGAGAATCCGTGGTTTCAAAGTCGAAGAAGGTGCTGTCTTTAACGAATAGCTCTCCACTTAGGGAATCTATGCTGACATAAAGGGTGTCAGTTGGAGTCGCTCCAAAGTATTTTAGGATGTCACTATCTATGTCATTAGCAGCGATAGTTCCTATGAGACTTCCAGCTACCACGTTTTCATCAATGGCAAAAACCTGGTTAGAGACTTCCGGAATACCATCGGTTATTTCTCTTACCATTACGACCATTTGATCCGTAAGCGTACAGCCGGCAGAATCAAGCGTGTAGCTTAAAGTATAATCACCTAGACCAGCCGAACTAGGACTGAACAAACCTTCTGCTGTTACGAATGGGCTTCCTGACCATGCTCCTCCTTTTGGAAAATTATCATCCAGCTGGATGTTAACTCTTGCTACTGGTAGCCTAGTATCTGGTCCTGCAAATGCTTGTACGTTATTTACATTCAAGTTAACAGGCGTTCGAGCACTCTCGCAACCGTCTGGAGAGGTTTGGCTCACATAGATAATCTGAGTTTCCTCGATATCAGTGAAAATATAAGTAAAAGCTGTTTGGCTAGTCATTAGCTGAAAAGCAGAATCAAATACGTTGATGGTGTTTCCAGCAAGTGCTGTGATATTAATGATTAAATCACTACCAAAACATTCCGTAACATCCGGTACCGTAGGTGCTGGTGGCGTATTGGTACAGATAACGAATGGCTCTGCTTCCGCAAATGACCAATTGCCACTGGCATCTCTCAACTGTATAAATAAAGTATGGTCACCTGCATTCAAAGTTGAAATATCTACCGCCAAAGACTCCTCCAATGATAAGGCAGGAGTGATACCGATAGCTGTTCCCAATCCAGGGTCGGGAAGGTTGTCAAAAGCATACTCCGCATATACAATATCTCCTCCAAAAGCCAAATCGACAAGTCCACCATCCACAGGGATAATATAGAATTTCTTAGGTACGGAAAATCCCCAAAGACCATCATCCTTTTTGGCTCTGAAGTAAACAGTATGTGCTCCCTCGCTCACATTTGACATTACAACAGGTCGGGCGATTTCAACACTTGGATTTTCGTAAATAGGAATTGCTGTTCCAAGTCCAGGACCCGGATCAGTATCTAAGAAATACTCCAAAGCGGTTAAACTGTTAGCAGCCGGTGTACTGGTTAATATGTCAAAATTAAATGTCACCGTTTCGATGGGTGTTGCCAATGTCACTGAGTAACTACCAGCAGCCAAGTCGCTTATTCCTTGGGCATTTAATAGGCCATTAGACCAAGTGATTGATATTGGCAGGTCATCGTGACTAAGGTTGTCGATACGTGCAGCTCCGTTATTTCCGTTGGTCGCATCATAACTTGCCACCGAAGCAGTGATTGGGTTGAAAAAATTGACCGCAATCACCTCTGATTTAAAATTGATGCTGTCCTTCGTCAAATAGGCATAATAATTACCACTTTCTGTAACCGCTATTTCTTGACTCTTTTTTCCATTTGACCATTCATAGGCATAGCCTGTAGGCGCTGTTATTCTTAGTGTATCTCCCACCAGTAGACTATCATTAGCATTTAATGATAAAGCACTAGGCAGCCCATCAACAACCAAAATATCTTTAGTAATACTTGTCGAACAACCGCTCGTGTTGGAAACAGTCAACCTCAGAGGAAATACGCCATTAGATTCAAAAGAGGGATTGAATGCTGGATCGGTACTTTCATAGCTTTCATCTCCATTAATATCCCATTGGTAAGTCGCATCTGCAAGTACATTCGTGGAGAGGTCTGTTAACCCGACCGGCGTATTAATACCCACGGTATCAAAGCTAAAGTTCGCATTCGGCAGATCACAATCACTTGGGTAGACGAATACATCAGTAGAGGTGATCGCATTCCATAATCCATCCTGATTTTGGGCTCGCAGATTTAATACGTGCTTACCAATTTTCAATCCAGTGGTCGTTGCAGACCAAGGACGACTAGTCAATGAGTCCGTTTTCTGAACGGGAAGACTAAAGCCTTGACCAATCCCCGGATCGTCATCAAAATAATACTCTGCCGCTACTATATCAGTATTGAATACGACTACATCATTAGTTAGGGTATCAATAACAAAGAATTTAGTCTTACTGGGAATACTCCAAACACCATCGGTTTGCTGAGCTCTGATATAGATCGTATGCAATCCTGGATTAATGTTACCAGCAAGTAAAGGGAAGTTTTGATCCGCAGTTTTGGCTTCTGCAACGGTGACCGCTGTTCCGCTTCCAATGCCGGGATCACTATCTATGAAGTACTCTGCAGCTATCAGATTGTTATCAATCGGAACATAGGCTCTGGCATTGGGATCAATGACATAGAAAAATCTAACCTTTGGTATCCCCCAGATTCCATCTGCTTGCTGGGCTCGGATGTAAAGTCTTTGCAGTCCTACATCAAGACTTGAGATGTCCGGTGTAAATTCAAATGATACCTGATCCGCTTGGTAAGTAACAATCTCCGTTCCATTGCCCGGTCCGGGATCAGCGCCGAAAAAGTATTCTGATTTCAGAATTTCAGATCCCGTAAGGGTAATTTCTCCGATATTGAAAGTGAAGGTGATCGTATCAAGGATTGTATTAACCTCCACTTGATAATTTCCAGGCGCTAATTGATTGACCTGAGTTTCATTCGTCTCACCATTCGTCCAAATGATGTTATATGGCAGTCCATCAGTGAAGATATTGCTAACTGCCGCAGACCCGTTCAATACTCCGGCAGATGCTCCGTTTACTGAAATGTTAGCCGTTATTTCCTCAAAGAAAGCGACCGACTTGGCTTGAGACTTGAAATTGATTCCATCGGCTTCTAACCAGGCATAATAGGTTCCTGATTGACCAACAGTGATTGATTGGGTGCTATCACCGTTATTCCATTCATAAGCATAACCTGCAGGAGCCATGAATGTAATGGAGTCACCAACGAGCAGACTGTCCAATTTATTGGCTGTGATTGTGGCTGTCAATCCATCCGTAATGACGATATCCTTTACGACACTAGTAAAACAACTATCAGGAAAATTGACGACCGTCAATTTGATAGGATAAATACCATTCGCTGAGAAAGTAGTATCAAAATCGAATCTTGTAGACTCGATCGTACCATCACCAAACACATCCCAAGCATAAGTTACACTGTCAGATAGTCCTGTGGTTAAATCTGTGAGTCCAACCAAAGTTTCAACGCCTACTGTGTCAAATGCAAAATCTGCCAAAGGAGGAATACACGCTTTATCGTTGACGGTAATTAGCTGGCTACTCACCGTATTCCAGATACCATCTTGATTTTTGGCTCGAATATTCAACGTATGATCACCTTGAGCCAAGCCTTGCGTACTTGCCGCCCATGGACGACTATCAACCTGAGCTGTTTTCTGGATAGGTAGCGCTTTTCCTTTCCCTACTCCGGGATCAGTGTCGAAAAAGTATTCTGCTTCGACTATGTCTGTTTTGAATTCGATGACCTCTTCAAATCGTCCACCAATGACGAAAAATGTTACTCGATCAGCCAACGACCACATGCCGTCATCTTGCTGAGTCCTGATGTACAGGTCATGAAGTCCGCTGGAAAGTGTGCTGATCGTATGTCCAAAATTAATATCCGCGATTTTCGTAGAAGACACAGTTACAGACGTTCCATTTCCAATTCCAGGGTCTTTGTCGAAGAAATATTCAGCGCCAATCAAGTTGCGATCTATGGCTTCATAAACCCTTGCGTTTGGATCAATGACGTAAAAATGGCTGTATTTTGGAATACTCCACAGGCCAGACGCCTGTTTTACCCTTGTATATAGCTTATATAATCCAGTTGATAGAGCGGAGGCATCCACATTGAAGCCAATATTGAGCGTCTCTGCCTGATAAATATCTATCGGCGTTCCATTACCGATTCCCGGATCCGTTTCGATAAAATACTCCGCTTGAACAATACTACTGCTGACAGGAGTCACATTACCAATTGTAAATGGGAAATTGTAAGTATCTAATGGGGTGGTGATCGTTGCTGAATAATTACCGGGGGCTAATCCTGTCAAAGACCTTACCTCGCTCAAACCTGTAGACCAAGAGATGGTATAGGGTAACCCGTCACTATCAATATTTTCAATGGTGGCTGCACCATTAGTTAGCCCTGATGTAGCATCGAAAGAGGAAAAATCAGCAGTCAAAGCGTCGAAAGTCTCCACATTCACCACTTCCGATTTAAAAGTGATGCCATCTGCTGATAAGAAAGCATAATAGTCTCCTGCTTCGCTTACTGTAATCGATTGGGTTGTTTGGCCGGTAGACCATTCATAGGTATAACCAGCAGGAGCAGAAATATTTAGCTCATTACCCACGATAAGGCTGTCATTTGCTGATAAGGTGAGCGCACTATTTATATCACTTGTAACGAACACTTCTTTTAAAATACTTGCAGCGCAACCGTCGGGGTTGGTAATCGTGAGTCGAATAGGATAAATGCCTCTGGCGGCAAACTGCGTATCAAAAGTAGGACTCGTGCTTTCTTCCGTGCCGTCATCATTTACATCCCACGAATAAGTCGCAGCAGCATCCACATTGGTGGAAAGATCCGTAATGCCTATGTTGGTGTTGATATCTACTATATCAAATTCAAAACCTACCGCTGGCACTTGGCATACTGTGCCGTTGATATTTACCGCGAGCGTATCGGGCACGCCCCAAAGTCCATCTTGAGATTGCGTACGAATGTATAAGTAATGGTCACCTTCAGCCAAACCATCCGTTTTCGCAATCCAATTTTTATCAATAGAAGAAGACTTTTGGAGGGGAATTCTAGCACCTTTCCCTACTCCAGGATCTTCATCATAGAAATACTCAGCCGCCACGATATCCGTAGCAAACCGAATGATCTCTGTGTTATTATTATCAGAAACATAAAAAAACCGGGTCTTTGGAATACTCCAAAGCCCATCGCTCTGCTGAGCGCGGAGATACAGCCTATGCAGACCAGCGGAAAGGCCAGTCGTGTTTAAACTGAAATTTTGGTCAATAGCAGCACTAGGAGTCATGGATACTGCAGTACCTTCTCCTATTCCCGGATCTACATCCAGAAAATATTCTGCTTTGGTTATTGTTTGACCATAAGCCAGTGAAGTCAGCCATAAGGCCACTGCACAGAGCATCGGTCTGAAGAAACGCTTCATAATCATTGCTAATAAGGTGAAAAGAAAAACTGAAAACCAAACTGGTGCTAAGCCTGATCCGTTTTGTTAATGTCTACTATGATTAGTCAGCCTGAATTTATCGAAGATTCGAAGAATGCCAGTTTGAGCCTAGCGCTCTTCATGGACGCTCAGTCTGAGCTGATCAAAGACTAATTCCCCGACTCAGCTTTGAAATTGAAGTTGATCGTTCCTCCTACAGGTACAGAGGATGTTCCATCCTGTATGGTCACTTCCGTGATTTTCGGTACTGGAGGATTAGCTCCTACTACGAATGGATATGCTCCTCCATAGATGCCTATTTCACCACCCGATAAAGATGCTGTCAGGGCAGGAGAACCAGCTTGAAGCGTGTAATCATGGTCATAGCTAAATGCTATTGGTGTAGCAGGATAAGTAGTGAAAAGCGGATTAATGTCTACCAAGTTTCCTGATCCTACATTGTCATTAGTTAATAAATCAACCGTTTGATCGACTAGATAAAAAAGGTTGTTGTTCCATGTGATTTGAGCATAGTCACCTCGATATAGTTCAAAACCAAAGAAGATATTGTCTTCAAAAACCATTCCTACAGTAGTTTGGAGCAATCCCCCCTCGTCTGCTAGGAAAAGAGAATTATACACCTTGACATTAGATAGATCGGAAAAGTCGGTTAGTACTCCAGATGTTCTTGTTAGTCCGCCGTAAAAATATGCAGACTTAAATATACAATTCGAGAACGTGAAGTCTTCAATGTCTTCAATAGTGGTACTATACTCCAAGTATATAACACCATTAAATATGTTGTTGATAAAATTCATATTAGTGTAAGTCTCACTCTGAGAGGGTTGACCTAAGGTCATACTACTATTAATATTGCATCTTAAAATAGTGATATTCTCAAGCAATTGCTCCGCTGTTGTGCTTCCAGAATATGTAGTTGTTAGGTTTAAGGTATTGATGTTCAGACCCAAAATAGTTGAGCCACTTGCTGATAGTGTGCTATTAAAGCGTGATAACGTGAGCGTTGAAATAGTAGTGACTAGGCCATTATTAGGGTTGTACCCTTCTCCTATTAACACCAATGGCTTATAAACATTGATACTACCATAAGCAGTCGTCGCACCATAAACCAAAATGGTGTCACCATTGGCCGCATCATCTATGGCGAGCTGCAGATCTGTGTATTGGGCCACTCTGTTGGGATCTTTACTTACTGTATACTGAGCGGCATAAGAAAGCGTAATTGAAAAAATAAATAAAGCACCAAGTGCCCTTTTTTTAGATATTTTCATGATTTGGGTTTTTACGAACTATTTATATTTGAATATAATAAACTTTTTATGAGATAAAATATAATGAAGGCTGTAAATCTGTTTATCCATATCAATACCTCTCAATTGGTATTTTGAGATATTTGGCTTATAGTTGATAAATGATGATAGCTTTTTGAGTAAGACCTTCTAGATCTTTATCGTTGTACAGATAAGACTTTGGAGGTATGGAAAGTCTGATGAGATTGGTCTTTTCAGCTCTCCGAAAATTAAAAAAATTCTAAGCGTAATGATTTGCCGGACGTAATTTGTTCTGAAAAAAATCTTTAGGGATTTAACTGGATTTGAAATTGGTAGATAGCCTTGAGAAACGTATCCATGAGCAATGGAGCTTAATCAAATCTCAAAAAAGTGAGCCCTTTGATCTCTCGATTCTCATTAAATACCCCAACTAATGTAGACACTTCAATAGGCTATTTTAATTCAACCCATTCATTCACATTTATATAAAAGACCTTTTCGAGAATTATAAATATCAAGCAGATTTTGCCGTCACTCAGCAATGTGATAAATCTGTTTATCAGTAACTGTTCTCTGCAGCGTCTACTCCAAAGTCTTTTGCTTCATTGGCGAGTGGCTTCAACCCATAGGATCAAGTATGAACGCTCCATCACCCGCTCCATTTTTAATGAAAAAGAGCTATTTTCTTAAATCACGTAGACTTGAATATAAGACAGAAAGCGGGCCTTCTGACTTTATGAATGGAAGCGGGAAGCGACAAGGTCCAACGACTGTTTAAGGATAAACTAGCGCCAATAAGTTAAGAAGCTATGAAAAAGCTAAGCAGTGTTTTTAATGTTGAAACAAAATCCTAAGTTGATAAAAATGAAAAAAAGATGACCTTTTCTTAATCGGCATATAGTAACCAATCACTTTTATAACACTTTCTTTAAGAGGCAAAGCACTTGATGCAGAATAATGGAATGAAAAATATTTTATCACTCACTGTTCTTTTGTTCATGCAGTTCTAAGAATGATGGGGCAATAAATTCATTCTGAAGATTTTTTTGATGTCACAACTATAATCAAAAACCTCGGAGCAAGCTCATGAGGTATGAAGGCGGATAATTGCTTTTTATTCGATGGAAACATCTGGTAATAGTACCCACGAGGTAAGATTAAAGCGATATTCATGACAATAAATGAACCTTGATTCCTACAATCAAGATCCATTTCTCATCACAAATATTTCTCGTCATTTCCCCCAATTATCCCGCAAAGTAATCGCTCTATTAAAGACCAAGCGATCCGCGGTAGTATCCTCATCCACTCGGAAATAACCAACACGCTCAAACTGAACGGTCGTACCTACTGCCGCACCTGTCATAGAGCCCTCAATTACCGCCTTGGTATTCACGCTTAAAGAGTCTGGATTCAAGTGATTTTTGAAATCATCATCAATCCCATTCAGATTTTCAGTTTTGAATAAACGATCATATTCCCGGATTTCGGCGTTGATCCCGTGCTTAGCAGATACCCAGCCGAGCGTACCTTTTACCTTTTTGCCTGAAGAGTCTTGACCACTTTTTGTTTCTGGATCGTATTCTGCATACAGCTCTTCGATCTCTCCAGCATCATTTTTCTTAAAGCCAGTACATTTTATAATGTACGCCTGCTTTAGCCTAACCTCTCTGTCAGGCCCCAATCGATACCATTTTTTTGGACTTGGCGGATCCTCTTTAAAGTCCGCTCGGTCGATATAAATCTCCCTGCCAAAAGGCATCTCGCGTGTACCTGCCGCTTCATCTTCCGGATTGTTCACCGCTATTAGTGCTTCCTCCTTATCTTCTGGCCAGTTCGTAATAATCAATTTTATTGGGTCCAAAATACCCATGACACGATTGGCTTTTTTGTTCAAATCCTCGCGCACAGTATGCTCAAGAACCGCCACATCGATAATTCCATCACGACGAGCCACACCTATTTTATCTGCAAAACCCTTTATCGCTTCAGGCGTAAAACCTCTTCTTCTCATCCCAGAGATCGTAGGCATTCGTGGATCGTCCCATCCCGAAACGTGATTTCCCTCTACCAATTCCAACAGTTTTCTTTTGCTCACTATCGTATAGCTCAAGTTCAGGCGCGCAAACTCGATTTGCCTGGATTGAAATATACCCAATTGCTCAATCGCCCAGTTGTACAGCGGGCGATGTACCTCAAATTCAAGTGTACACAAAGAATGGGTGACATTTTCCAAACTATCCGATTGCCCGTGCGCAAAGTCATACGTCGGGTATATCGGCCATGCGTTACCCGTTCGGTGATGGTTTACATGCTTAATTCTATATAAAATAGGATCACGCATATGCATATTTGGAGATGTCATGTCTATCTTGGCACGAAGCACCTTCTCCCCATTCTGAAATTTCCCTTCTCTCATTTCTTGAAACAAGCGAAGGTTTTCTTCTACTGTTCTATTACTAAAAGGACTTGCCGTCCCTGGCTTGGTTGGTGTGCCTTTTATTTCGTTCCACTGCTCTTGACTCAAGTCGTCAACATATGCCTTTTCAGCTTTAATCAGTTCTTGGGCGAAAGCATACAATTGATCAAAATAATCTGATGCAAAATGTATTCCGTCCCACTTGAAGCCTAACCACTCCACATCCTTCTTTATGGCATCAACATACTCATCACTCTCTTTTTCCGGATTGGTATCATCAAAACGCAAATTACATTTTCCATCAAAAGTCTGCGCCAAGCCAAAGTTGAGGCAAATCGACTTTGCATGACCAATGTGCAGATAACCATTCGGCTCAGGCGGAAATCTCGTCTGTATATCCTGATGCTTACCAGATTTCAGGTCGTCAGTAATGATTTGCTCAATAAAATTCAAGGGCTTTTTTTCGTTCTCCATAGTCACTTTCAAAAACAGTCTGCAAAGTAAATCAGATTTGAAAACAATTAACCCATTAAATGCCCCCTCTTCCTCAATTGATTAAAATCAGGCCGTCCGGGCAGGCTATCCACTCCTACTCCTCACTGCGCTGCGGGGTATCCATTCCTATCCTTGACGCTCGTGCCCCGATCAAAACATACCTGCAATATCAAAAAGTAACTTTCTAGCCTATTAGCGCATTGACTAGGACGATACACAAGACTTTATTTCGTGATGTTCAAGTCATTGAATCACAAAAAACCATAACATCATTCATCAAATATTTACGCCCATATTTCAGTATGGATTTTTCTGACCGCTTTCCATCAAGTTCCTTTTAAAAGAGGCTATATCATTTTCTCAAGGAATACCTCCCGCATTTTGCGGGTTAATTCTTAAGTTTGTAAAAAAAAACTGATGATTAAAAAATCTTATTTGCTACAAGCTGTTGTGATTATGCTTGTAGCGGTTGCTTGTAATCAAGAAAAAGCAAGCTCTCCAGCAACAATCAAAACATTCGAAGACAGTGTAAGCTATTCATACGGAGTACAACTCGCTGAGTCTTTGAAACAAGTAGATGAGAACATGGACGTAGCTATGGTCGCAAAAGGCTTAATTGAAGCATTTGATAGCGCCACGCAAATTCCTTTAAACGAAACAAACCAACTAATACAGAAAAAAGAAATGAGTGCAGGAAACGAATTCTTAGAAGAAAATAAGAAAAAGGAAGGTGTACAAATAACAAGTTCAGGCCTTCAATACTTAGTAAATGTAGAAGGAACTGGCGCAACTCCGAGCGCAACGGACAAAGTAACCGTTCACTACACAGGTAAATTGATCGACGGTACCGTCTTCGATAGTTCAGTACAAAGAGGCGAGCCTATCCAATTTGGTGTAAACCAAGTCATCCCAGGATGGACAGAAGGTCTTCAGTTGATGAAAGAAGGGGCTAAGTATACGTTGACTATTCCTTCAGAATTGGGTTATGGTGCGAGAGGCGCAGGTGGCGTTATTCCTCCAAACTCAATATTGGTCTTCGATGTAGAGTTAATTTCTGTAGATAAATAAAGATTACCTACTTGAAAGTAAAAGGGCTTCTGGAATAATTCAGAAGCCCTTTTTTTTCGAGAAAGTTTGAAGGTAAAAAAACAAGGCTTTTTTATTTTATCCGCCTCACTTACAGTAAACCCAATGCTAGCATTTCGAGAATTTGATAAAATTAAAAACACTAAATCTTGATCGTTTAAACAAACCCGGAATCAAAGATTGGTTTCAATCGAACACAGATATTTTTTCAGATAACAAAATTTTACCGTTGGCTTTTGGTGCTATTACTGAATCAGATTCATTTTCTGGGGAGTAGATTGGTGATGCGAAGTATTGGAAACAGTGTAAATATGAATGATGGATGTGATGTATCCTCCTCCTTGGGTTAGGCGCATGTACCAAATTTATTCACTCGTGCTTTCCAAGATAATTTCTATGCCCATGCAGGACAAACCGGTTCATTTGAAATTCGTAAATTAAAGGATGAAATCAAGCGTGGTTTCCCCGTATAGTTATAAGCATGCGAAGGCCAACTTACCGAAGGTTGTCAAACTTGGGTTTGTGACGGCTACAAACATATATACGACGCTTGCTATGGTTATACATATGACAGCATGAACTGGGGCTGGAATGGAACATCAAATACCGATGGCACATTAATATAGCATGGTAAATGCCTGCAATCCTGGAAATGCAAGCATCGCTGGTGGCTATGACGAATGGAAAAGAATGCACTACAATATTAGACCATAGAGAAAAGGCTCTTGATTTATAGAAAAAGGTTGTCTTTTAAACGAGGCAACCTTTTTTTATCCCCATTTTATACCCGATCATCAAAAAAGTTTCGGTAGGTCAAAGAGTTATTATATAATTGCCCCCTGACCGGAAACTAATGAAAAAACCTAAAGAATTTACAGTTCTATATGTTGATGACGAAACACCAAACCTAAGAGGTTTTAAATCTGCATTTCGAAGACTATATAATGTGCACATCGCGGATCACCCAAACAAAGGCATAG
Organism: Cyclobacteriaceae bacterium; assembly: GCA_047635055.1. Lineage (GTDB taxonomy): Bacteria > Bacteroidota > Bacteroidia > Cytophagales > Cyclobacteriaceae > JAVJRN01. The sequence continues at coordinate 25,100 of JBLIIJ010000037.1, forward strand.
ATATAGTCCAACAAGAAAAAATCGATATCGTGGTATCTGACCACAGAATGCCCGACCTCATTGGTACCGACTTTTTGAGAGAAGTACACCGCTTCAACCCGAATATTAGAAGAATAATTCTAAGCGGATTCGTCAAAAAAGAAGAGCTGAAAGAGGCCAATGAAGAATTTGGTATCCATGCTTATATCTCTAAGCCTTGGGATTTTGAGAATGTGCAAGAGATTTTCACAAAACTAATGTCTGTGGAGAATCCCGATAAAATGACGTACGATTTATAACTGGCTTAGTCCAGACTCGTTGAACTAAAGGTGAAAGGAAGTAAATTCCTTACATCTTCTAGTAGTATAAATTCGTTTTGATGGTTTCTCATGATTACTCTGATAGCCTCCTTTTGAACCATCTGATTGGCATATTCCATCATCACTTGGCGGCAATTACCGCAGGCAAAGGCATCTGCAGATTCTCCTTTCGCATTACTGGCCACAATCGCGATGGTCTTAATTGGCTCATTGCTTCTCGACTTAGCCGAAAACAAAGCGACACGCTCTGCGCATAGCCCCGAAGGGTAAGCCGCATTTTCTTGATTATTACCAATCACAACTTCATCATTACCTAAAAGCACCGCACTACCAACGGTAAACTTAGAATATGGCGCATAGGCCATCGCCATCGCTTCAACTGCCGCATCCATTAATTTGGCATCACTTTCTTCCAGTTCTTTGTAGGACAGGACTTTATACTCAATAGCAAGACTTTTCATCTTTTGGGGGGGTTAAGGGGCGATTAAAAAATACGGTAAGTCATAATCTGCTCGATAAAACTTCCAGCAGAAGATGGGTAAACCGCTATGCCAAAAATGATCCCATATATAGCGCCATATAAATGCGCTTCATGGTTGATATTGTCGCTCATATTACGCCCTTGATAATAGGAGTATACTACATAGATGACTCCCAAAATAAATCCAGGTAAACAGAGTATGCCGTACAGACATATATCATTCAAAGGAAAATAGAGGATGCTTGCAAACACCAAAGCGGAAACTCCGCCAGATGCTCCTAAACTGTTATATGATGGATTATTCTTTTGCTTAATAGCTACCGGAAGATCCGAAACTATAATTGCCGAAATATAAAATAATATAAAAACTATAGGACCATTACTTCCAAGCACTTGATCAAAAATCATCTCTACCATACGTCCAAAAAAGTAGAGCGTAAACATATTGAAGCCAAGGTGGATATAACTCCCGTGCAAAAATCCCGAAGTTATCAGTCGCCAGTATTCTCCCTTTTGAAACATCAAGTAAGGATTCATCAAGCCCTTTCTGAAAAGTTTTTCGTTGTTGAAGGCAGCCAAACTAATGGCCGATGTAATGATGATAATGATTAAGGTAAGAGATAACTCCATAAAATGATTCTGCTTTTTGCCTAATGAACAATACTAATCAATAATCCCTGCGCATCAAATTACCTGCGAATTGTCTTAGCAACTGCAATGCCTCTTTGTCTACATCAAGCGCTTTGATTTGCTCGAAAGCCATATCAAAATAGTGGTTCATCTTTTCGGTGGTCAACTCCTTAATGTTTAACTCATCATAAATAGCCGTTACACCTTGCACTTTTTCAGCATTGTCGAATTCCCTCTTATTGAGCCAGTCATTCAAGGCAACTTTCTGCTGATCTGAGGCAAGTTCCAACGCCTCAATTAATAAAAAAGTCTTCTTATTAGATACAATATCCCCGCCTACTTGTTTTCCAAACTTAGCCTGATCTGCATATACATCTAATAAATCGTCCATCAATTGAAAACCGAGACCCATGTTCACGCCAACCTCATAAAGGTGGGCACGCTCCTCTTCACTTGCGCCTCCCAATAAAGCACCGTATTGTAAACTAAAGCCTAACAATACTGCAGTTTTCAAACGGATCATGTTTATGTATTCTGATACAGATACATCATCCCGAGATTCAAAATTCATGTCTATCTGTTGGCCTTCACAAACCTCCACGGCGGTTTTATTGAATAATCGCACTGATTCTTTAAAGTATTGATCATCCACTTCAAGCAATAAATCATAAGCCTTAACCAGCATCGTGTCACCACTAAGAATGCCTACAGTGCTGTTCCACTTCTCATGTACGGTTGGCTTTCCTCTCCTAAGAGGCGCTTCGTCCATAATATCGTCATGCATTAAAGTGAAATTATGAAATACCTCTACGGCCAATGCTGGACGCAGGACGGATTCAAAATCCCGCTTGAAAAGATTGTACCCAAGCAATACGAGCGTAGGTCTTAATCTCTTGCCGCCGAGTGAAAGGATATAGGAAATAGGGTCGTAGAGATTGGCGGGCTCATCGCCAAACTTAAGTTTCTCTATTTCCGAATTAACAAGGGTTAAAAAATTGGCCGTGTCTTTCATTAGTTTGATAAAAATATGCGCAATCGTGTTAACTACACAGCGTCAATTTAGTTAGCCTAATTTTTAACTAAATCTAAATCAATCGTGCGTCGGTCGATATCTGTTCTTACCACTTTTACTTTGAGCTTGTCTCCAAGTGTGATAATGTGCTTATTATTCCTGCCAACAACTCGATAGTTTTTTTCATCGAACTCATAGAAATCATCATCCAAATCTTGCAATCGGACCATGCCTTCACATTTGGTTTCCACAATTTCTACATAAATTCCCCATTCAGTCACCCCTGAAACAACGCCTTCAAACTCCTCTCCAAGTACAGATTGCATGAACTCCACCTGCTTATACTTGATGGACGCTCTTTCAGCGTCTGCCGCGTTTTTTTCTCTCTCTGACGAATGTTGACATTGCATTTCGTAAGGCCCAGCCTCTGGTGCTTTTCCTCCTTCTAAATAATGCCATAATAATCTATGCACCATCACATCAGGATACCTTCTAATTGGTGAGGTAAAATGAGTGTAATGCTCGAATGCCAAACCAAAATGACCCTTCGGTTCCGTGGTATATTTTGCTTTTGCCATAGACCGAATCGCCAATTGCTCCAGCACATTTTGTTCTGGTTTTCCTTCTATATCTGACATTAGCTTATTTAAGCTTGACGATATATCTTCTCCAATACTCAGTTTATGACCAAATCGACCTGCAAACTTTGAAAAAGTATCTAGTTTTTCAGGATCAGGAAAATCATGTGTTCGATATACGAAAGTGTTGTTCGGCTGACCGGCTTTGATGCCTTTCATCTTGCAGATGTAAGTCGCTACTTCCCTGTTGGCAAGCAACATAAACTCTTCGATCATCTTGTGTGCGTCTTTCCGCACTTTTGGTACTACGCCAAGAGGTTTACCCTTTTCGTCAAGCTGAAATCTAACTTCAGTCGTTTCAAAATTAACCGCTCCATCTTTAAAACGATTCCCTCTTAAAATCTTAGCGATATCATTCATGAGCACCAAATCGGCGGCATGATCGCCTTCTCCGCTTTCTATTCTTTCTTGGGCATCTTCGTAGCTGAACCTGCGGTTACTTTCGATGATGGTTCTTCCAAACCATTTTTCTTTGATTTTGCCATTTCTGTCCATCTTAAAAACCGCAGAAAAGGTCAACTTCTCTTCATTCGGTCGCAAAGAGCAGAGTCCATTTGACAATACTTCAGGCAACATAGGAATGGTACGGTCTACCAGATAAACAGATGTGGCGCGTTCAACGGCCTCTGTATCCAAGATGGTTTTTGGTATCAGATAATGAGAGACATCAGCGATGTGAATACCAATTTCTACATCCTCATTGTCCAGATATTCTATGGACAAAGCATCATCAAAATCCTTTGCGTCCTCAGGGTCCACGGTCATGGTGGTGATATTCCTGAAATCACGTCGCTTTTCAAGATCCTTTTTGGTAATCTCCGTAGGTATCTTCTCCGCTTCTGCTTCAATATGTTCGGGAAACTTGAATGGCAACCCAAACTCAGCCATAATCGAATGAATCTCTGCTTCATTTTCACCCGCCTTTCCTAGCACTTCTTGTACTTCTCCCGTTGGGTTTTTATTGCTGGCATCATGCCATTTCGTTATCTTGACTAAGACCTTATCATTGTCATTTGCATTTTTAATCTTATCCGAAAAAACGAACATATCAAAATGAATATGTCGACTATCCGGTATTACGAAGGAAAATTTAGGGGAAACTTGAATCTTACCTACGAATTCCGTTTTTGCTCTTTTCTCAATTGATACGACCTTACCTTCCGCTCTAAATCCATTAAAAGATGGTTTAGTTACTTGTACATTGACAATGTCTCCGTCTATGGCATAAGCCAAGTCATTGGCCTTTACCCATACATCGTCTTCTCTTTCTGGAGAGACTATATAAGCGAATTTAGGATTGACATGATCTACCTTTCCTTGAATCATTTCAGGCTCAGAGGCATGCGTAAATCGACCGTCAGATGTCTTTGATATTTTGCCTTCTCTTTCCATAGAGAAGATGATCGTTTTTAATGCTTCTTTGGATTTCGCATCTCTTAGACCCATAATCTTTATGAGTTGTCGAAAACTAAACTTCTCGCCAATACTCTGGGCGAAAATCGATCTAAGTTTATCTTTTAATGGGGCTGTATTAGGCTGCTTGTTACGACCTCCTCCGGCCGCTTTCTTATTTGTTGTTTTTTTACTCATGTAAATCGTTCATCGACGATAGTTATATTTTTTTCATTTATTAGTGGGAGACTATTCAATTTGAGATATAGCTGGGAGGTCGCTATGACGTCTCCTCTACAGTACTTTTCAATTCTTTCTAAACCTTGTTCTTCTTGGTAATATATTTCATTGACCATGGAGCCGTCAATATCCGATTTGCTGGAGGGAATGTTAAATATTGCCGTTAATAATTCTAGAGAGGTGAAGTTTTTTCGATCTCCGAACTTCCACATTTCCATGGTGTCAAGAAAATTTACTTCCCAGGGCTTTTTTCCTGAATTGTTGAGTACGTATGGCAAAGATAACTCATTTATTAGCATTCGCCGACTTAGGTATGGAAAGTCGAACTCTTTCCCGTTGTGTCCGCACAATTTTAAATTCTCCGGATCAAATTTTGTTTCAATGAGTGTTTTAAAATCAAGAAGCAATTGATGCTCATCATGATTGGCCAATGACTTGACTCTGAGCGCTATCTCCCCATTCTCTAGCTCATAAAAAATCCCAAAGGCAATCACGATTACCTTACCAAACTCGCTGTAAATCCCTGCTTTTTTTTGATATAATTCTTCTGGTACGAGATCTTCCTCATTTCTTATAAACGAAGATTTATGCTCCCAATGTTTTTGAAGTCTTTCATTTAACTCCCCAAAATCCTTCGAAGCAGCAGCCGTTTCAATATCTAATACAAGAAGGTTTCTTAGTCTTGAGTCCATTTTTATGGGTGTATAACACCAGAGAGTTTGAGCTCTTCTATAAAACTAAGGTTTTCTTCAGCAATACTATCCGGAACGAAAATGTACTTTTTGTCAAATAATTGTTTCCCTACGAAAAAGCTCACCCAATATTGATTGTTTAAATGAAAAACCTCAGGCTCAATAGGCTCAATCAGCGCAAATTCTCCAGATTCTATGTGTGGTATCATATGACGAAGTGTAGAGGTTTTCTGGCTCTCCCCTTTTTTGTTGCCAAACCCATTGGAGGTTACCATCACATTTTCAATTTTCTCTTTTGATCGATTGATGATATATACTTTCCACTCTTCATCGGCTTCTTTGACAACAGTCATCAAGATATCTGCAACTTCCGGAAATTGAATGTCTTTAATCATAGGTCTGTAAATTATTGATAAGCTCCATTTCAAACAATTGAGAAAGGTGATTTTTTACATTCAATTTAACTTCTTCTATGTCCGGTGGATATCCAAGTTCCGCTTCAAGAGAAGTAACTGCTTTGTCGTCAATACCACACGGCACGATATTATTAAAATAATCTAAGTCAACATTGACATTAAATGCAAAGCCGTGCATGGTCACCCATCGGCTTGATTTCACCCCAAGTGCACATATTTTCCGGGCCGTTTTTTCCTCTTGAAAATCTACCCAAACACCTGTCAAGCCATCAATTCTACCGGCTTTTACTTCGTATTGCTGGAGGGTTAAAATGATGGCCTCCTCGAGGAACCGAAGATACTTATGTATATCTGTGAAAAAATTGTCAAGATCTAAAATCGGATAACCGACAATTTGACCTGGGCCATGATAAGTGATGTCTCCCCCGCGATTTATCTTATAATACTGAGCGTCTTTCTCTTTCAATCCTGCTTCGTCCAAAAGTAGGTTTTCAGGTTTCCCACTTTTACCCAAGGTATAAACATGTGGGTGACTGCAGAAGATCAAATAGTTTTTGGTGGCTATTTGTGATTCTTCTGGAAGTTTTCGATTCGCAATTTTTTGATCCACCACCGCCTTGAAAACTTTTTCCTGATAGTCCCAAGCCTGTTGATAATCGATTAATCCTAAATCAATATATGATGTCTTCTTATTCAAATTGAGCTTAATAAAAAATACTAACAACGTTAAATATAGCTTTGTTACCTGAAACCGATAAATAAGTAATAGGACTCATCTGCTTGTTAACCTGGGATTTGATGAAAATTTCATTGTCTGAACGAAATGACAGGGCCGTCTGGCGATTTGAAATTTCCTCGGCACGCGATACTTTGGTCTTTTTATGGTGCGCCGGTGAGACGATTCGACTTTGCGATTCGTTTTTTCTGTCCGACGTTTCGGACAAGAAAAAATAACTGATCGTTTGCATCCACCCGCGAGCCGCCCAGCTTGAGGTCAAAACTTTATTAGAAACTCAAAAAAAATATTACTCATTAATTCCAGCTACAAAGTGATAAGTTATTAATCGAACACAACTTTGTTGCAATTTGCAGCTTTTCTCTCTGTTTGTAAATAAAAAGGCCATTCTGTTTTTTAGCAAATTTACTAATAACGTACGTTATTTATAGTTTTACAAAGATGAACAATCAATCTAGAGGCAAACATGGGGAGGCATTGGCGGTTTCTTTTCTTCAAAGTTGCGGGTTCGAAATAATAGAACAGAACTATCGCTATCGGAGAAACGAAATAGACCTTATCGGGATTTTCAACAACCAACTCCTCGTTTTTTTTGAGGTGAAAAACAGGAGTAATAATCAGTTTGGAGAACCTGAAAGTTTTGTTTCAGACAAACAGCAATCAAGAATTAAAGAAGCAGCAGAGGAATACATTTTTGCTATCAATTGGACAAAGGATATTCGTTTTGATATTTTGACCGTACTAAATGGACATGTCACCCATTTTGAAGATGCTTTCTAATGGCTTTAACCCATTCACAGCGGTTGTCCCAAGCTAGCGCGCGTTTGCAACGCGTGCTTTCAAATAGCGGTAGTTTATAACAAGTACGATTTATAACAACCGATAATGGCACTAGATACAATCTAGCGCCAGCTAGGGATCCTTTAACAAGGTTGCTTTTTTGGGAGGGAGTTCTTGTTCTTCTACAGCAAAGTTTAAGGATTCTTCAAGGCTATCAATAGATTGACTGGTATAAATCACCTTCATATGCCCATACGCTCTTTGATTGTTTTTTCCGCTTCTTCTCGGCTATAAACCCTTCCAGCTTTGATGTCTTCATTGGCCTTTAATGCTCTGGAGGTGAGCTTTTCTTTCAAAAAAGGGTCGAGTTTCTGTTGCTCTCTTTTAAGCACTGATTCCAACCTTTCAATAATTTTATCATTGCTGATGGACAGTACTTCCTCAATAAAATGAAGTTTTCTTGTTTGTAAATCCATGCCTAAAGTTAACGATTCTAAGCTGTAAATGATTGATCTCATCTAAGAGCAGATTGCATCTACACTTTATTATTTTATCCATCTATTATAGACATCCGGCTCTAAATGACATGGATAATCCGCTATGAAAGCTGAAGACATATTTAGGTGTAGGTACAACCTACACCTAGATGCTGCTTATTTGCTCATTCTACACCTAGTTGGGGGTTTACACCACCAACAACGCTTTCCGTAATTGATTTTCACCTTTCAATGCCATACTTTTACATTTTACAGCATTAAATAATTTTCAAAACTAGCTGGGCTTATTAATCATGAAACAGGTTGCTTTAAATATAGCTGACAGTAAATTCAACACCTATCTGGAGTTCATTAAGACTCTGGATTATGTGAAGGTGGAAGATGAAGAACAAACAGCCATAAAACAGACTCAAACAAGTCAAGCTAATGCAAGATGGTAAAAGCCAAACAATCCGCTACTGACTTCCTCAATGAGCTATGATGTAATCCCAACGCCAGACTTTAAGAAGCTCTTTAAAAAGCTGGTTACAAAACGCAAAGAGCTTATTCTTAAACCTCATCATTATGAAAATTACCCTTGACATACAGGATAATAGATATGACACTTTTCTAAGCTTTATCAAGACATTGGACTATGTTTCTATCAATAAAGAAGAGGTGATCCCTCAGTGGCAACAGGATGAAGTCAACAAACGTCTGGAACTGATCAATAGCGGTGAAATGAAAATCAGAAGCTGGAACGAAGCTAAAAAGGACATCTTCAAAAAATGACCTACTCTATCTCGGTTGCTGAAGCTGCCGAAAAGGACATTCGAGAAGCTTTCCTTTACTATGAAGATCAAAAAGACAACTTAGGCAGCTCCTTCGAAAACCTTGTCAATAAAGCTGTAGATAGTATTCAAAGCAACCCACTCAAAACCCAAATCCGTTACGGTAACACCCGTGTTTTCTTACTGAAAAAATTTCCTTACGGCATACACTTCCAGATCGATGAAAACCACCTCTTAATCGTGGCTGTATTTCATACTTCACAAGATCCCGAAAAGTGGACAGAAAGATAAATAGAAAGACACTAGATACAATCTAGCGCCAGCTTGAGGTTTTAAAAAAGTTCAATAAAACAGCTAATCGTGTGGTTGACGATATTGCAAGTTCAATCAATAAAATGAATAGCTAATCTCCCGTTGGTGAAAAAATCATTATCAAATTCAGATAATAACAAATCATTATCACAAGACTCGATGGACAAATAACCGCTTTTAGAATATTCGTATTTAATACCATCATTATCTGTCTTAGTGCTTAATGTTGCGCTCATCCAGCTACAGAGCTCTTTTGAAATGTCGGGATTCGGTTGATAGCAATTAGGGTTACCAGTAAATACCCCTTCATTGAATTCTACAATAATTCCTTCAGGAATACAATTTATTAATGGTGTATAAACGTCCCTTATTCTAATGTTAATTGCATGTTTTTCATCTAATGGAGCAGTAATAAATATATATTTTCTAAAGAATTCAACTGTATCGGGAAGTTGAAATTCCCGCCCTAGAATTGTATCATTGTTAATCTCAATAGGAATGTTATCGAAGCGATAATCCTTACTTTCATATCGAAAAGATAGCATCGCGGTATATGTAATTAAACTATCAAAGTTCTGAATTGGAGCAATTACTTCAAGGCTATCATCTTCTTTACATGAAATAATTGTCAGAATAAGGATTAACGTAATTAAAAGGAATTTCACAATATAATTTAATTAAAATTTACTGGTATCCGACTAAAAACTGTGATGTTTTGTGAGTTCTTGAAAAAATACAATAGCGAGAAAACCACCTCTTAATATTGGCTGTATTTCATACTTCACAAGATTCCGAAAAGTGAACAGAAAGATAAATAGAAAGACACTAGATACAATCTAGCGCCAGCTTGGGGGATTAGCGGAAGACAATATTATTCTTCATAAATAAATTATGAAGATCCGTGTCAAAATATTTGTACTTAATTTTAAATACGATTTCTTGACCAAATTTTACATTACAAATTAAACCATCTGAAGTATCAAGTCTTTCCTCAAATTGAAAGACATTTTTATTAACGTCTGTGGTTTGACTTATAATGGAGAATTTTAAGAAATTCCGGCATTCTACTTTATGTGTAACAAAGATCAATAAATCGTCTTTTAGATTAATAGCCGTTACATCACATGACAACCTTTTAATTGTGAGTTTGATATTTTTAACATCTACAAAAATCCAAGATAGAAACGCCAAAAGTAACATCAAACCTTCTATTGGAGAATCAGGTAAATCCATAAATAGATAAAAGAGAATAGAAATTACTAATACAGCAATTAGTGAGAAGAGGTCGAACTTGAACTGTTTTATTAATTTATTTAATATGTCGATTGAGGTAGTAGCAGTCATAATATATCTACTTAGGAATCTGATCAGGTCTAATTATTGGAAGTATGTTTTTTCATATCTGCCATAATGGAGCTTAAATCATTGCTATTTGAACTTACAATCATGTGAAGGCATTAAACACCAAACATGAATAATAAGACCTTTGTTGTTTTGGCAATATCTTAACGAGTCCACTACCATGCTTGCGCGCGTTTGCAACACGTACCATAAACCTACCTCAGCTAGTGCTAGATTGTATCTAGCACCCCACAT
>JBLIIJ010000038.1:0-34399 GCA_047635055.1 Cyclobacteriaceae bacterium
CTCTTCTTTCCGTAGGACACCAGCGACACGCTGGCACGAACTTGCATTTGTATTCTGGAAATAATCTTACGCTCTTTTTTCTAATAAATGAACATTTAATAGGGTATTGATACTATGTGCTAAAAGTAAAGTTGAGGACATATCAGGACCGGTCAATGAATCCGCATCAAATCGGAAATATTTATTTGGTGTGTTTTATCTTTTATCTTCAACATTTCCGATAATCACAATTTTACTTTTCACCTCGAATTCCAATGCGTCTAAATCCAGAAAAAATTTATAATTGAAAAAATCTGGAGTGGACCAACAAACCTCAGTGCGATTTCACTGCTAGAAAGTCGATCAATCGAATATTCATAGCGTGGATGAAACTTTTTCGCTACCTATATAGCATGATGGTCTAAGCCAGTTTTGTCATCAAACCTCGTAAGATCTGTTGTTGATTCATGTTCAAAGCCGAGTTTCTTGTCAGGTAATTGGTGGTGCCAATACGTACCCTCTTAATGTCACTTACTTGAAGGGTATTTTTAAAAAATGTGTTTGAAACGAAAAAATTGATCCTTCCATTCAATGGTGTGTCTAATCGTCCAGAATATATTGGGTTGTGAACTGGCGGGTCGTTAATAACTTTTCTAGCTCTACTGTTCAAAAGCCCCGCCGTAATTTCTCTTAATGAATCCAACGTTATATCCTTAGGAAAATCCAGAATAACTATCTCATTGTCCCAATACTGTGGGCTATCGACTAAATAATCAGCAAAGTGTTTATAACCACCATTTATGTAAAACATGATCAATAATGTGGATACAAAAACAATAATTAGCGATACCGCTGATACCAAAACTAGGATGATTGTTTTTTAAGCGTCCTGAAGGATACCGGGTCGCGCAGATTAAACAGTCTCTCTAACACGGCTCCATTCGCCACCTATTTCAACCTCAAGTAATCCTTTACTTTCGGTATAGTTTATCTCGATAGAATATAAATAATCCTCTGGCTCATCTAATGTTCTTGCTTCGAATAACACTTTTATGCCCTCCTTAGGAAGACTTGAATGAACTGTGAGTCCTCTAAGTAGCTGATGTCATAGCAAGAAGACATCTCCCTCGTACCTCGCTCGATATGACGATTTTTAAAGACAGTTTTTAAAGAAATAATCACCTTCACGATATCCGCAAAGGATATCACAAAACCGAAACGAACAAAGGGAAGTGAGAAGTCCATAGAAAAAATCACCGTCTCTCCTTCTGATTAAATGTCAGACCCTTGACAGCCAATAGATGCTCAATTCAATTAGCTTTGCGCTCAGCTAAAACCAATGGGTCTTGGCTTTACTTTTATTACACCTGAATACAAGATTGAATAAGCCAGATATTAGGGTAATAATACCCGCCTTTAATGAGCAGAATGCCGTAGCACTCGTTGTTGAGGAAATCCCGAAAGCGCTGGTTTCAGAAGTTATTGTAGTCGACAATGGCTCAAATGACAACACCTTCGAAAAGGCCAAAAATGCGGGTGCAACTGCATTAAAAGAAGCGAGACGCGGGTATGGACAGGCCTGCCTGAAAGGCATGGATCATATCGCTCAGTCAAGCTCACAACCGGATATCGTTGTTTTTTTAGATGGGGATCATTCCGATTACCCAAGCCAAATGTCCGATTTAACCGATCCTATTATTAATAACAACATTGATTTGGTTATTGGCTCTAGAGCGCTTGGGCAAAAAGAAAGAGGCTCCATGACTCCTCAACAAATATTTGGCAATTGGTTAGCCACAAGCTTGATCAAACTTTTTTACAATGTGAGCTATACAGACCTTGGTCCTTTTCGAGCGGTGAAATATTCGAGCCTATTGGCCATCGATATGAAAGATACGAATTATGGGTGGACTGTAGAGATGCAACTCAAAGCAGCCAAACTAAATATGAAGACGCTCGATGTACCCGTGGACTACCGACAAAGAATTGGCGTGTCTAAAGTCTCTGGCACCTTGAAAGGAACGATCATGGCTGGCTACAAAATCTTGTTCACCATCTTTAGATATTTGTAATATGGAGTGGTTAATAATCATAGGTTATATTTCTGCACTCACGGTTATCGCTATTTTCAGCCTTGAACAGCTCAATCTTTCCATGAGCTATTTGAAGGGTAAAAAGAAAAGATTATCTGAGGAAAAAGGCATCCTCACAGCGTTTCCACATGTTACTATTCAACTTCCAATATTCAATGAAAAATACGTAGCTGGTCGATTGATTGACAGTGTCTGCAAACTGAATTACCCTCAATCAAAACTAGAAATACAAGTCCTTGATGACTCTACGGACGAAACCAAAAGTATCCTCTCCGCAAAAATCAATGAATGGAAAGAGCGTGGTATTGATATAAAGCATGTATTCCGTGAAAACCGTGAAGGATATAAAGCAGGCGCTTTACAATATGGAACTGAAATAGCCAAAGGAGAGTATATCGCCATTTTCGATGCGGACTTTATTCCCAATAAAGACTTTTTACAATTCACCATGCCCCATTTCAAAGAAGGTATTGGAATGGTTCAAACCAGATGGGGACATCTGAATCAGGATTACAGCCTTTTGACCCGCATGCAAGCGTTTGGGTTAAATGCACATTTCACCGTCGAGCAAGCCGGACGGGAATGTTCTGGCAAGTTTATGAACTTCAATGGAACTGGTGGGGTATGGAAAAAAGATTGTATTAAGGATGCTGGTGGCTGGCAGCACGACACCTTAACGGAAGACCTTGATCTCAGCTATAGGGCGCAACTCAAAGGTTGGAAATTCAAATACCTTGAAGATGTATTGTCACCCGCCGAACTACCCGTCTTGGTTCCTGCCATTAAATCACAACAATACAGATGGAACAAAGGAGCAGCAGAGACAGCACGTAAAAATGTCGTTAAAATATTAATGTCAAAAATTAGCTCTCGTGTCAAGCTGCATGCCATTCTTCATTTGTTTAATAGCTCCGTTTTCTTATTTCTTCTTATCGCAGCGGTGCTGTCTATTCCAATGTTGTATATCAAAGAAGCCAGACCAGACTTGGCATTACTCTTTGATCTGGCAAGCATATTTCTTGTCGGTTTCATTGCTATGACCATATTCTATTGGGTGGCCTCCAAAAAGACCAACCCTGATCATACGTTCAAATATTTCATTAAAAACTTCCCTGTGTTTATCTCCTTTTCTATGGGGCTAGCGCTACATAATTCTGTAGCTGTTATCGAGGGGTTTGCTGGAAAAAAAACACCCTTTATCCGAACGCCAAAGTTTAATATTCAGCATAAAAATGATACTTGGAAAGGCAATGTTTACTTAAAAAAAGCCTTCACTCCTATTACCTTCATCGAGCTTCTCCTTTGTCTTTATTTCATTTTTGGGATTTTCTCAGGGTTTTATCTTGAAGATTATGGTTTGATGCTGTTTCACTTAATGTTGACGCTAGGCTATGGCGGTATTTTCATCTTTACTGTTCGCCCTATAACTAATGTCCGATAAACTAAAGGAAAATACCATCATCCTATATCTGGTCTTACTCGTGTCCATTTCCACCATCGGGTTGCAGATAGAACGAGACCAAACTACGGTACTTTTTCTTGCCTATTTCAGCGCCTTTTTCTCGTATTGCTGGTTGATCATTTACCCATCAAACTCAGATGTTTATTTGGGCGTATTGATTCGGTTGATATTATTTGCAGGACTTCCGACTTTATCAGACGATCTCTATCGCTTTTTATGGGATGGCCATCTGCTTAATTCTGGTCTTAATCCGTTTGCAGAACTTCCCGGGTATTATTTGGATCAAAGCAACATTCAAGGAGTAAACCAATCACTTTTCGACAAACTCAACTCTCCAGAATTCTTTACTATTTATCCCCCCTTAAACCAATTTATATTTTGGTTAGCTGCACATTTTGGTGGAGACAGCTGGCTCGTCAGCGCGAATATTATTCGTGTGAGTCTATTGATTGGAGATCTTTTGTCCTACTATTTCCTTAGGAAAATACTTATTGAAAATGGACAAAAAGGCAAGAGAGCATTGATTTACTTTCTCAACCCATTGGTTATTTTAGAAGGCGTAGGCAACCTACATTTCGAAGTATTGGTAACAGGATTTCTGATGATGGGCTTATACTATCTCAACAAATACCCGTGGAAAGCCGCATTTGGTTTTGGTTTAGCCATTGCGACCAAATTACTTCCTCTAATATTTTTACCCGCTATCCTATTCCATGGAAAAATTAAACAGCGTCTTTGGCTCGTACTTTTAATCGTCACAATAGCATCGGTGACTTTTATCCCAATGCTCAACCCCGCCTTCTTCATGGGAATGAAAGCAAGTATGGGTCTCTATTTTCAAAAATTCGAATTCAATGCCAGCATCTATTTTATTATCCGACAGATTGGATTTTGGGTGAAAGGATATAATATCATTGGAACATTGGCCCCTGTTTTAAGCGTGGTTACTTTTGTATCAATCCTTGGGCTGAGTTATTACCATGGTGTAAAAAAACGCACACTTGCATTCAGCCTGTTTTTCGCGCTTTTGATCTATTTATCTTTGACTACCACTGTCCATCCATGGTATATTATTCCATTAATCGCTTTAGGCATTATCATCAATTCAAAGACCGCTTTGGTTTGGTCATTCTTTATTTTTCTTACCTATTTTGGATATTCAAAAGATGGCTTTGAACTATCCATGTATTGGATTGTTTTAGAATATGTCATTGTGTTTTTAGTTTTCTCCTATGAGTTCATTTATAAAAAAATTCAAATTAGCTAGTGTCTTTTCCCTCTTAGTTCTTGGCTGCTTTCAATCCGCCTGTGGTCAGAAAACTTTTGATGAAAAAATGCAAAGCCTGTACAGCAAGACCGTACCGCTGATAAAAGCTGATGAACTGGAAAGCAAACTATCGCAGGATATTGTCATACTAGATACCCGCTCTCCAAAAGAGTTTGAAATCAGTCACATTGAAGGTGCTCAACTTATTGATTATGATAAGTTTAGAAAGTCAGATGTAAAATCAATTGATAAAAACCAAGAGGTGATCGTCTATTGCTCGGTCGGTTACCGAAGTGAAAAAATTGGAGAAAAGCTACAAGAAATGGGATTTAAGAATGTAAAAAACCTTTATGGTGGTATTTTTGACTGGAAGAACAACGATAAAATAATTTTTAATAATAGTTCAACCGAAACCGACAGTGTCCATACTTATAATAAGGACTGGTCGCAGTGGTTGTACAAAGGCATAAAAGTATATGAATAGAAGATTGATCATTTTTGTTAAGAACCTTATTCCTGGAGCAGTAAAAACGCGGCTAGCGAAAGATATTGGCATAATGGGAGCCTTAGATGTATATAAGTATCTCGTGGAGTACACATATGAGGAAACTAAGAAAATAGATGTTGATAAAGCCGTTTTCTACTCGGAATACATTGAGATAGAAGATGTTTTTGATGCTTCCGGAGCGGAAGAATATGAGCTGTTTATCCAAAAAGGAAATGGCCTTGGAGAGCGAATGTCAGCCGCTATGGATCAGTCTTTCGACAGCTATGACAAAGTCGTTATGATTGGAAGTGATTGCGTAGAGTTGACTGATAAAGATATTGAAGAAGCATTCACAAAACTCGATGATTTTGATGTGGTCGTCGGTCCTGCAAAAGATGGAGGCTTCTATTTACTTGGTACCAATAAGTTTTATGCAGAGCTCTTCGAAAAGAAAGAATATAGCCATCAAAACGTGCTTCAGGAATTGCTCGATGAAGTAGATGATTTAGACTTAAAGATTCATCTAATGAAGATGAAAAATGATATTGATACCTTAAAAGACTTAAAAGATTCTGATATAGAGTTTGAGTTTGTTGATGATGCAGATGCAGATTAATAACCCCATTGTGGTAGCCACACTTTTTTTCTCTCTTTTTGGCTGTAACTCAAAGCAAATTCCCGGACAACCGGATAGTGTAAGCCCATATTTCAATCAAGAATGGGCGAAAAACACTATCTGGGATGATGGGCAGGCGGAAATTGCTAAATACAAGGCCACTCGAATAGTTTATGGCAAATTACGAAGTTATGAATACACGTATATACTTGTAAAAGAGGTTTTTAACAAGGAATTTGGTGTTAAAACTGATGATTATTCCAGAGCTGATCTATTTCCCGTAATGAAGGTCAATAAGTTTTGCAGCTTCGAGACCAAGGCCTATCCTTACCACTATTTGACCTCCGTCTTTTTTGAGCGAGACAAAGTAGACAAGGCTTATAAACTTACGAATACTTCACAGGAATGGTGTGGCAATACCGCCAAGTCTTTCACAAGAAAAGACCGACATTTCCTTTTTGAGTTCATGAGTTATTGGGATGGTCAAGGAAATGGATCTATGAAGATTGATCATACGCCAATGTTTGAAGACCAACTTTCTTATTCCCTTAGATCACTCAATTTTGAAGATGGACTTAGTTTTGAAGCCCCTATTTATCCTTCACAGATCAATAGTCGAGCTACAAAACCAGTCGTAATAAATAGCAAATTCACTGTTACGCTTGTTAGTGTTCATAGCGGTTTATCAAAAAATGATTCGGATACAACAAAAGCTTGGAAGGTACATGTTGAAAATGAAGAGGAAAGCTCATCCGATTATTGGTTCGATCGTACATATCCTAATGCCATGCTAAAAATGGAATCGAGTGATGGTCGAAGTTTAGTGCTTGACAGCCTATATAGAGATGCCTATTGGGCGCATGAATGAAAGAGATAGCCATGAGGAAATAACGCTCAAGTATCCACCCTTTTTGATACCCCTTTTGAGATCAAACCAGATTATTCAATCACGAATCTCGAAAGGTATGAAGTCGGATAATTATTATGTATTCGATGGAAGCATCAGTGAACAAAACCCACAAGATGGGCCACAAAGTGTTAAAAATATTGGCCAATACCGATTACAAATCCATTATTTTCAAGACTCTTCAGATCAAAACCATAGTCGATTCGAAAAATCGCATTGTAGATTTTTTTGTTGATAAACCTTAATCCTCCTCCAGCAAAATACACCTGACTTTCATTTTCAGCAAAATCACTTATTTTCCCTCCTGGATTTCTCCAAGCACCAATATCAGAAAATAATACGCCCTGCACAGCAAGAACTTCCCTTTCGATAAAGGCGTAGCGGTACTCTACATTGAATACAATAGTTCCCGTTCCTCGATCAACTCTATTGCCAATACCACGAATATTTAAGTAACTATCTAATACAAACGGCGCAAACGGATTTTCTTGGTTAGACGAGAGACCCACCCTGAGACGAGAGGCAAAATTGCCACGATCACCAAAGCGGCGAAAATATTTCACGTCGTTGAACCAAATATAAAATGGATCATATCCATCTAAGGATTGCACCGTCTCTAATACTAGATCATTGGAGTATCCATCGAGATAAAAAAAGTGACTGTTCACCTTCCATCTTGTCGCAATCACTTTTGCTAGTAATTTGTGGGTTTCTGCTCTAGCCGGTGCACCATCAAACAAAGTTGATACTGCTCGGTAGTTTTCGGTAAAGTATGCGCCTCCAAAAAGTATTTTATCAAAGAAGTTGAAATGATAAATAACATCCGTACCGAAGGTATAATTATCATATTCATACTCAACTTCACCATCTGAGAAAAAAAGCGGCTCAAGCGTTCCCCATTTTATAATATTAAGGTTTATGCCCCATGGACTGGCCTTGATCCTATCAAAAGCAAAATGAGTGGCAAAAGAGCTCCTATCGTAAAGCTGATAATAAGCCAATATTTTATTGCCTTTACCAAATAAATTAACCTCAGAAGCGCCTATTTGAAACCAAAAATTATTCTCTATGCTACCGAAATTGAAAATGGGAAGGAGTGTAAATAACTCCAAACAATCAAACGTTACCTCAAACTCGTCTTTTCCTATTTTCTCTACGCTAAAAGTAGCATTTGAAAAAATTTCTAAATTAGTGAGAAGCTGGGCGTCAGTTTGCAGTTGAATAGAATCCAGACTGTCCCCCACCTCGGTACTTATAAACTGATTCAGGTAAGCTATTTTAGTTCTTTTTAGCCCTTCAAACTTTATGGAAGTAACTAATTGGCTAAACGCTGTTGTTGAGAAAAAACAAAGGAAGATTAAGACTTGATTTCGGAACACACAGCAATTTATTGCCTAATAAATCGCAATCCAAGATTGAATGTCTGTCCTGCACCCTCTCCTTCGCTTCCCATCCAAAAATTGGTATACAGTAACTCCAATTCGATCATATTTGGAATGAGTTGATATTTGGCCCCTAGCCCTGATTGTGCGAAATAAGTATAAAACGCTTCTGACTCCTGAACACCAATATTGGCATTATAATGTGTCGGAAAAAACTCTGACATAGCGTAAATAGTAACCCTTGAAGTCGGAAAATAACTTAAAAAAACACTCGTCTGTGTTGATAAATAGTTGTTCTCTCTGTAAGAAGCACGAACGAAATTGTACCAAAAGGCCTGCTGGAAAAATAGCTGCCATTGGTCATTCAATGGTTTATCATAAAAAAACTGCGTGAGCCATAAGGTTCTGTCTGGTTCCAAAAATAAGAAAGGCTTTTCAGCATCAGGCGCTCTACCCTCCAAGTCGTCTGCTAACGGAAATAGAACACTTGATTGTATCGATAATCTTTTTATCCAATCAAAAGGAGCGATTTTAATCTTAGGGCCGAACCCACTAATGGCCGTTCTTGAGGTATAATCACCTCTTTCATTATTGACGTTTTTCACCCAAACATCAAACCCTACATTTATCTTATCATTTATTCCATAGAGAAATTGATTGATCGAGGTAAAGTACGTTTCTCTTCCCACACCATTAGATACTTTATTAAGGCTACTTGACCCAAACTTCTTCGTTTGTGTATAGAGATTCTGAAAAGATTTAAATTCCCAGTCTCCTTTTGAAAACAGAATTGACGGAGTGTAAGACTGTAAGTTTTCTTGAGCTGAAGCTGAAAAGCTAACAATGATCAGTATTGTAAATAGTATATTTTTCATGAAGTCGTAATGCTAAACTTTAAAACCGGATTTATCAAGAAAGGTATGTCAACAACATGACATCATCATTTTAAAAAAAACGCCAAATCAAAAAAACTCCTCTTCAGTGAGTTTCTTACCTTCTTTCCTTGGAAGATGGAACAGAACAGTCGTGGGGTCCTGTCTATCTAAGAGATGTATTGTCATCGATCTGAGCTTGTTAAGAACCAAGACTTAGTCGGTTTGTGACAAAACACCAATCTTAAGTAAACCAACTTCAAGAAAAGAAAGAATGATGGACACAAGCGAGACACTTGCGTCTAGCGGAGAACCTTAGATTTACTCTTAAAAAGTCTTTGAGAAAATGACAATGTATATGATGTCTTCTATTTCTTAGCTAGAAAACGACATCATAAAATCTTTTTTTGATGGGATTCCTGCATACGCAGGAATGACGGTCATAAAGAAATGAACTATATCATACAACGCTCATGCTATCTCAAAGTCTGTGGTACCACTTGATTATTTTTACTCGGTTTATGGCACACAGAATAGAATTTTGATAAATCTGTAAGACAGACCTTGGTGGTAACGGAGGGTATTTTATGCTTTGTCACTGGCTCACAGAACGGTCGCGAAGTTTTACCTATTCATATGTTTCTGTGATCTCAGAGGGTCTTTGTGTGATTTTCCTGAGCGTTTTGTCGTCCAAGATTGCATTTTACGACTGTAGGTCTCGTTTTTGTGGTTCCTTTACTAGGTTTTATGATATCCGATAGCGTTTACGCGATTTCCTGATAGTGGTGACTCATTTTCTAT
The DNA here is from genome assembly GCA_047635055.1 of Cyclobacteriaceae bacterium. Classification (GTDB taxonomy): domain Bacteria; phylum Bacteroidota; class Bacteroidia; order Cytophagales; family Cyclobacteriaceae; genus JAVJRN01. The sequence goes on from JBLIIJ010000038.1 coordinate 9,867, forward strand.
AGGCCGAATATGATTTTTGATTGGTGATAGGTGATTTCTTGATGATGATATATCATTTTAAACAAAAATCAGCATTGGCTACTATGCGAGCTTGTCCATATCACGAATAAGAATTCTTCGTCGATCGAAATTGATAATATTTTCTTCACGAAGCTCATTTAATACGGTAGTCACGGTTTGGCGACTTGTACCTGTTAAGCTTGCAATATCTTTATGCGTCAGATGATTTTTTATCATCGTTTCAAAGCCTACTTTTTGACCTCTTTCTTCCGCCATATCTCTGATAAAATCAACAATTCTCGTTCTTGCATCTTTAAAGACCAATGACTCTATTCTGCGCTCCATTTTTCGCAACCTAAAGCCAAGAATTTTGAAAATTTTCAGGCTTAGTACTTGATTATCTTTCATCAAATCTTGTAGATCTTCTAAGGTCATAGGGCAAACTCGCGTGTTGTCATCCATTGCTTGCGCAAAATCCGAACGCTTATCTTCTCCTGCCAAAACCAACTCGCCAAATATCTCTCCTTTTCCTAAAATAGATTTAATGATTTCCTTCCCATCTTTTAAGTAAGAACCGATTTTTACCCGACCATCTGCGATCATGTAAATGTTCTGCGAACTTTCTTCCGGAAAATAGATGTAGTCATCCCGCTTATAAAGATTGGGGTTATGCTTATTCTCTAGACCTGGAGATTTGCTTGGACAAAGGATCTCAAAAAGGTCCACGTCTTCGAAATACCAAATTTTTGCTTTGTCGCTCATTTTTTTTCTTGTAATGCGCTAAACTATTAAATACTTGTCAAGCCAGCAATTCAATTGCATTTTTGCATTTACGTAAAGCAAAACAAAATCTTTCAATTATAATTCCATGGAAATGAATTATCTCTATCTTAAGGCTCTGCATATCATTTTTATCGTCACTTGGTTTGCTGGCTTATTTTATATTGTAAGATTATTTGTTTACCAAGTAGAAGCTGCAGAAAAATCAAATGAAGAATTAAAATCACAGCTTGCTTTAATGGCTAGAAGACTTTGGCTCGGTATTACTTGGCCATCAGCTATTATCACTTTAATTTTTGGCACTAGCCTAATCATCTCCAACCCGGCTTGGCTTAAACTTCCTTTTATGCATATCAAATTGGGTTTTGTGTTTTTACTGTACCTATATCATGGTTCATGTCATTATATTTATCAACAACTTCAGCAAAAGAAAGTTAAGTACACATCGACGCAGTTAAGAATATGGAATGAGGTAGCGACGGTGCTTCTCGTTTCTATTGTTTTTCTCATCGTTGTTAAGGATCAAGTGAGTTGGGTGTGGGGTACATTAGGCATCTTTGCATTCGCGTTTATATTAATGCTCGCAATTAAGCTTTATAAAAAAATAAGACAAAAATAAACTTTAGATGATCAAAAATATCTGGATAACACTGTTCACCATTATTGTGTCAATAGGCTGTGGAGAAGTAAACTCAAAATTCGAATTGCCCATCTTAGGAAGAGATAAGATTGTAGAAAGGGAAGTCAACGGCGAGGTGGTTTTTGATACTATCCCTCATAAAATCGCTGACTTTCAGTTTGTCGATCAAGACAGCATGATTATAACCAATGACACTTTTAAAGGTCAAGTGTATGTGGCTGATTTCTTTTTCACGACCTGCCCTACCATTTGCCCTGTTATGAAGCAACAAATGCTTCGGGTATATGAGGCTTACGAGTCGGACCCTGAAGTGGCCATTTTATCACATACTATCGATCCAGAGTATGATTCGGTAGCGCTTTTAGCCGATTTTGCAGGAAAGCTTGGGGTTAATGCCTCAAAATGGCATTTTGTTACAGGATTAAAAGAAGAAATATATGAAATTGGCGAGGGAAGCTATATGGTCATCGCTAATGAAGATGAATCTGCACCGGGCGGATATATTCATAGTGGTGCTTTTCTATTAATCGATCAGCAAAGAAGAGTTAGAGGCGTCTATGATGGAACAGTCCCAGAGCAGGTTGACCTGTTAATTAAAGACATAAAAAGGCTTAAAAGAAAAACCGAACTACAAGAGAAACCTAATTCATAAATTATGCATAAATCAACTTTGCAAAACATACTATTATTGGGACTAGCGGCTTTTTTATCGGCTTGCGGTGGCAATAGTAACTCATCGACGAGCAACGATGCTGCGTCTCAAGAAGATAAGGTTAAGCTGAATCAATATATTGTCCAAGGACAAGCGCTTTACACAACCTATTGTGTGGCTTGTCATCAAAAAGAAGGAACAGGATTAGCTCAGCTTTATCCGCCGCTAGCCAAGTCTGATTATCTTATGGAAGATATGGCCAGAGCCGCTTGTCTTATTAAAAATGGATTACAAGGCGAGATAATCGTCAATGGGATCTCCTACAATCAAGTAATGATCGCTAACTCGACATTAGATCCATTGGATGTCGCTGAAATTCTGACATATATTTCGAACAGTTGGGGAAATGAAGCAGGTCTTATTAATGTTACGGAAGTGTCGCAGTGGCTTATCAAGTGTGATAACTGAATCGTTATCACACTTGGTTTTATTACTCAGACAAGCTTTGTTCACCGGCTAGAAGTGCGGCTAACATATCTGTTTTTACTTTTTCAATACTTACTTTCTTTCCATTTAAGTATTCTTTTAAAGCCTCGTCATTACCCTCAAAGTTGGGTTCATAATTATGCATCCAATCCATCATAGATGCATTGGCAGATTCTATTTGTTCAGAAACTTCAAGATACTTGATCCTTTTAATACTGTCAGTTTCAGATTCTATCTTTAATAACAGTTGTTTTTTTGCTTTCATTAAAGCGCCCATTTTTGGCATCACTTCGTCATGAACAATCATCACTTCTTCTTTTAAGGTTTTCAAGTCATCTTTTGAATTGTCGGACGTAGTTCCACAGGAAAAAACAAAGAGGGTGATAAGAAGGCTATAGAGGAATTTCATATTTAAAAGAATTTTACAATCGTTGGGTTATTAATTATCCAGAACTTCAAGCGTGGCATCTTTCACGATATACATTAGCTGCTCCGCATCGGAATCATTAAGACTTAATACTCCTTTAATTTTGACCTTTTTCGCCGTGTACTGTACCGCAACGTCTAAGTATACTTCCGCTACAGACTCAGGACCAGCACCGCCGCAAAAAAAGCATGACGCAATTGGTAAGGAGGAAATAATCAACTGTTCTGGCTTAAACATACCTTCAAAAGGTATAATGTAACCCGCTAGCTCTATTTTTTTTCCATCTAAGGCTTGAATCGGTGCTGTGAATTTTGGAATAAATATTTCTCCATATTCATCTTGTGACTTCTCATATTCCAAGAGTGCTAATGTTTTCCAATTTTCTGAGCTGCTGCCTTGCGCCATGATGGTCGAAGCACAAAACATAAACAGACTGTATTGTAATACTTTCTTCATAGTTGTAAATACTCCTTAACGAATAAGATGTTTCAAAGGTATCTTTTAACCTTTGGATAATGTGGTAGAAATGTCAGTTTTCAACGCGAATATGGCTGGTAATATTGAGGCGGTGAAACCTAAACCTATCGCTCCCAAAAGGATGTAGACTTCCTCATAGAGAAAGAAAAAAACCTCCGTGTTCAGTCCATCAATTGTATCTCCTAAAATTCCAATCCCTATATGAGCGACGAGCAATCCTGTAATTCCGCCGAGAACTGACAAGAAAAAGCCTTCAAGAATAACATGTATGAATATTGCTGATTGACTCGCTCCCAATGATCTCATAATAGCAATCTCATATTTTCTTTCTTTCAAGGAGTTAAGCAGCGCTATAAAAATACTAATCCCTGAAATAATGACGACCACCATTCCAAGTATGTTTAACACTTGCACACCCGTTCCTATAATATTGAAAAGCCTAGCCGTTTCAAAAGCCGGAGAAGCAGCTTGAAGATCAGGCATAGCATTGATAGTCCTTGGTAGCATGACTGCAGCCATTGGCGACTTGTAAGTGAGCAGCAAGGAGGTAATGGCCCCATTCTCTAACTCCTCTTTGGTGACCTCCAGTTTTAGCCTTTTTAAATAAAACGTGGAATCTTCCACGTGATGCTCTTCTGCATGTTGTTCTTCCTCATGCTCATGTACTAGCCAAACGCTCCTTGTTGAGACGATTATTAGCCGATCCATAACAGTATTGGTTGGCGCCATAATACCCACAACATGGAAATCATGATGTCCGTGATCATCTCCGGCTTCATCTAAACCATGCTGACTTGCAAACTCTTCTCCAATTTTTAAGCTCAAATTATTGGCTACTTCCGCACCAATAATCGCTTCCAGATCTTCTTCAAACCAATCTCCTTGACTTAACTGTGCCTGATATAATTGAGGATAGGCAATTGTCGTTCCTACAATCCTGTATCCACGATAACTGTCTCCCAAAGAAAGAGGTACTGCACTGGTAATAAATCTGTTTTTACTCAGCTGATCTGCTTGCTTTAAAGAAATATTACCGGTCGGAAAATCAATATGAAATATGGAAGAAAGAATGATCTGTAAGGGGCTGCCTTTGGCGCCAACGACCATATTTATACCGGCGGCATTTTTATTTATCTCCGATTTTAGCTGATCTGAAACTAGCAGGATTAATGCTACGATACACACGCCGAAAGTTAAAAGCAACCAACTTAAAATGCTCGTTAAGGGCTTGGATATTAAACTTTTGAGACTTAATAATGGCAAATTCATAACTCAATCTGTTTAGGGAATTCAGATTTAATTCTGTGATCGTGGGTAGCTATTATCAACGTTGCTCCATAAGTCTCTGCTTGAGACTTTAAAAGATTCACTACCAAACCGCAACTATGATCATCGAGACTCGCTGTGGGTTCATCACAAAATATGATTTTTGGTCGATTGACAAGCGCTCTGGCGATTGATACACGTTGAGCTTGTCCTTGACTTATTTCTGTTACTCTCTTACTTGCAATTTCGGCTATGCCCAAGTCTGACAACAACTGCTTGAGTTCATTCTTAGCTCTCTTTGAGTTCCCGAAAAAACGCGCCACCTCTAAGTTTTCCAATACCGAAAGTGATTTGATCAAATGAGCCTGCTGAAATATTAAGCCAAAATTTTCTCCTCTAAAACGATCAAGTGCGCGATGAGTCATCTCACTCATATTTTGACCAAGTGCGAGCACTTCTCCATGTTTTACAGGCAAAAGTCCAGCAAGCAAATGCAATAAAGTGGTCTTGCCTTTACCCGAAGAACCTAATAATAAGGTGTGCTCACCTTTACCTATTTTAACATCTCCAAAAGCTAACTTATTGGAATTAGTATATTGGTAGACTAAATTTTGGTATTGAATAATTGTCTCAGTCATTAACCTTCTTTAAAGTTCTCTTGACTTGTTTTACATGATTATTTTGATGTGCCCGAAAAAACTGCAATGTTTGATCTATTTTAATTCTGCCAGACAGTGGGTGTTTGAAAATCGCTTTATCCAATAAACTTTCAGGATAAGCTCCCAGATATTTCATCAAATCTTTTCTCACGGCGTTCCAAATATGCAGCATCTCTCCTAAATCTTTAACATTTGCAGGTTGCGCAAGCGATTTAGGCGCCTTAAATTTTAATGGTGAATTCAGAGAAAGAACCAAAATGAACGTCCTAAAACCACTGGTAAAGGACGCCTCTTCCATCTTTGAACCTGCTTTAATTTTCTTTTTCAAATACAATAAAGAAACTCTTTCAACCTGAATCATATGATCCAAAACTTGAATGACGGACCAACTTTCAACGCTAGGCCTATGTTGCAGTTGTTCATTAGAGATATGCTGGAGTGACTCAAACAAGCTCGCTCTCTCCAATTCAAGCAAATCAAATATTCCTTTAAGTCTGTTAATCATAATCAAGATGCGAATAACGAATATGTTGGTGATATCATCAAGGACACAAAACTAATGTTTTCGTACGTTACGATAAGCCGATTACTAACAAGAATAATTCCTCGTTTATCGCTTTATTAACCTGATAAATAGCTCATTACGCAAAGCTTATTATTGCAAACCGCAAAAAAAAGTTATATTCGTGCGAGCATTGTTTTTGTTACAAATGTAAACTACCAAACAGCCCCAGCTCATTAAAAATGAGTAGTATTGACATATTGAATATCGATACTAGCAATTAATAAAGTTTTATACAATATTTTTGAGTTGAAACGCCTAAAAAACTTATTGGCTTCCGTTTATGCATGTATTTGACATTATTGCCCTCTTCATTTTCTTTGCGGGTCTTTTCATTTTCATCAACACATTTGTTCTTAAGCTTCCGTCTTCTATCGGCTTAATGATATTAGCCATTGTGCTATCGATTGTGCTGCTGATACTCGGTAAATTTTTTCCTGAATTCCAAATTGGAAAGGAGGAACTGGAGGAATATGATTACCCAGAAGTACTCTATCAGGTGGTTTTGAGTTTTATGCTATTCTCAGGAGCTTTGCAAATTGATTTCAAAAAGCTGGCTCAACAGCGGACACCAGTATTAGTGCTTGCCACCACAGGTGTATTGATATCTACTTTGGTCATAGGAACATTGGTTTATTATATGCTCAACGACCTCATTGGTATTGAGCTGCATTATTTGTATTGCCTTGTTTTTGGTGCGTTAATCTCGCCGACAGACCCTATTGCGGTAACAAAAACAATTAAACGATTCAAATTGGCCAAAGATCTTGAGATTAAGATCGCCGGGGAATCTTTATTCAATGATGGTGTGGCTGTGGTTTTGGCTTTAACATTATTGGATGTCGCGCATGCCGGAGAGGATCACTCCCTAACTATTTATGAAACAATCTATATTATCGGTGCAGACATTGGCGGAGGTATTTTCATAGGTTTAATGCTAGGATATCTAGGATTCCGATTATTGAAATATGTTGATAATGATGCTGTTCAAGTAGAAATACTTATTACACTCGCTATCGTAATGGTAGGTTCATTTCTAGCAGATTTCATTCATGTTTCTTCTAAGCAAGCCGCGGTTGTCATGGGTCTTGTAATTGGTAATGAAGGGCGTGGTGAGCATGTTACATCTGCAGCCGGTGATTATGTCTTTATGTTCTGGAATCTTATTGAAGAGACTTTAGCCGCCATGCTTTTCGTGCTTGTAGGTTTGGAAATGCTCGTAATTACCCCTCGCCTAGATTATTTCGCCGCAGGATTCTTTGCAGTAAATATTGTACTTTTCGGTAGATGGCTTAGTGTGTTCATTCCTATTAAGTTGATGTCCGTCAAGCGATCTTTTGAACCAAACACAATACCAGTTCTTACTTGGGGCGCCCTTCGCGGGGGACTGCCCATTGCACTCTCCCTATCTTTGACTGAGTTTCCAGGAAAAGATATTATTATCACAATGACCTATGTCGTTGTAGTTTGCTCTGTTCTTTATCAAGGTCTGACCGTACCGATGTTAATGAAATCAAGCGTCGACCCTAAAAGGACATAATCTATTTTCATTGGTTAAGAACATCATATGAGTCCATTGGAGTCACCTATATCTCTTACTTTTGAGCCGTGAGATCAATTTTGACATTTTTTATATTATTGTGTATTAGCTTATTTTCATGTGACACAGAAAATGAATCTGAATCTAACGATTCGGATTCTTCTAATGAGTCCCCCCGAATCATCAAGCAAAGCAAACTTATACTCCCTGCTAAAAATGCTGAGTTCGTACTTGGTGAGGTCATTAAGTTTCAAGTAGAAAGTAAAACCGCAGTGGATTCTGTTGTTGTGATTCAGGACGACCTTTCAAAGACTTATTTCACTGATGAGTTCCAATGGACCTCTCTTACCAAAAAAGTAGGTAAGCAAAAAATTCGAGTGTCCGTATTTATTGGAGATAAGAAAGAAACACATTACCCGAAATTCACGATACTCTCCGATATTGTACCTGTAGAGTATAGCTACAAAATCATAAATACCTACCCTCACAACCCCGAAAGCTTCACGCAGGGCCTATTCTTTCATCAAGATACATTGTTCGAAAGCACAGGGCAAAACAGTGAATCGAACCTGCTAAAAATCAATCTCTTAACAGGTGAACCATACCAAGCAGAAGCATTAAATAGAAAATATTTTGGAGAGGGAAGTACGGTTTGGAATAACCAAATTTTCTACCTCACCTATACCACACAAATTGGTTTTAGATATGACCTAGGTTTCAATTTAATAGACGAGTTTCGATATCCTCATCAAGGCTGGGGTATTACGACTATGGGTGATACTTTATTAGTGAGCGATGGAAGCAATATTATTCGACTCATTGACCCACGAGATTTCTCGGAGCTCAGCCAATTGCAAGTTTTTGACAATGAAAGATCTTACAAGGAGTTAAACGAATTAGAATATTTCAACGGAAAACTATTTGCCAATGTCTGGTTTAAGGATATTATCCTCGTGATAGACCCTGTCTCAGGGAAAGTAATAGAGAAGGTTGATCTTAGCGGGATATTACCCTCCCACAATGGATCCGAAGATGTCCTTAATGGCATTGCTTATAATCCGTTAACGAACTCCCTTTTTGTAACAGGGAAGCTTTGGCCTACACTATTTGAAATCGAATTAATTAAAAAATAAACCTTGACAATGACATTAGAAGAAGCAACCACCAAAGTCAATAAATTGGCATTCAAAAATGAAGGAAAAGTAAAGGCCATCATTAATTTTCAATTTGAAGAAGGTGTGATTCATCTTGATGATACGCAGAGTCCGCCGCTCGTCAATAATAGCGCCTTAGAAGCACCATGTACTTTAAAAATGACACTTGACAATTTCGAAAAGTTAATGATGGGAGATTTGAATCCAATGATGGCTTTTATGTCCGGAAAGATGAAAGTTGAAGGAGAGAAAAGCATTGCTATGAAATTGGCTGCTTTATTCTGAAAGAAGTAAACAATGCTTACCGCAGCAGATAAATTTTACCAAAACCGTTTTTAAAAGCTCTATCTGCTGTGGTGTCAAAATGTTTAAATGGCTCGCCCGACTTTTTGGTAAATACTTTGTAGAAGTATACGCCGTTGGCTAACTGATCTCCAAACTCATCCTTGCCATCCCATGCGGAATCAGTAATGTTATGGCCTATCTTAATAGATCCAATTTCCAATTCTGATATTTCCCGCACCACTCTCCCACTGACAGTCATAATCTGTACTTTTATTGCCTCTGGCAACTCCGATCCCGTGAGTGTAAACACAAACTGCATGCTTGTAGAAAATGGATTAGGATATGGGTAAAAATGACTGAGCGATGATTCATTTATTACTTCAAAGCTGGTCTCAAATGGTTTTGTTCCAGATTGATTTCCCGTTTTATCTGTCGCCTGTACTTTTAAATAATAGACGCCATCTACTAATGGTCCAGGAAGGTATTCTACATTAAAATCCTCTTCTGAAGTAGCTGGTGAATAATTTAATTGGTTGCTAGAAAATAAAACACGCGCAAAATCACACCCTTCACAAGGCGACTTCAGACTTATGCTCACAGAAGAGGTGTCATCGTTAAATAAAAATTGATTCTCATCTTTTACCGTTATTTGAATCTGAGGATTTGGAGATATGATATCGCCGGACAAGATATAATTTCCATCAAAAGTCACATCCAAGACCGGGTTAGTTTCATCAAGAATTACATTTAATATGGTAGGAAAAGAAATAATATTATTTAACGCATACTGTTCCACATTTGAACTCTTTACAGTCACTAACAAATTATTATCTGACGTCTGCCCTATGGTATTAAAATCAGTCATAATAGATGTTGTATCACCAGCTTTAGGTCCTTGATAATTTAATGTATCATAAATATTGCTTCCAGAATTAACATTAGTCATCTTAATTATAGCCTGAATAGAATCTTCAAAATCAACATCGCTGACATTGAGAAACTGAAACTCTCGAACAAATTTCTCGCCTTCATGTAAAGAGCTTTTAGATAAATCAACTGATCTTAAGACACCTTCTGGTGGACTTTGATAAGAAACAGACCAACCATTAATCTGGGATGGCGTTTGGCTTTGAAAATCAGACGTGAACCAACGCAATTTCACATAGGGATACTTATCTGCATCAATGGTGCTGATATCAATTTCTTCTGCTCTACTTACAGATTGCAATACGGCTTCATTACCCACATTGTTAATTCCTAAAATATTAAACCCATTGACATCCTCTCCTTTTTCGCTAATATTAAAATCAAACTTCTGCCAATTTTGGGCCGGTCCTAATATCTCGGATGTCATGGATCCTTGCGATAATTTAGAAACAACTTCACTCACAAATTTTAATGATTGTTGCTTAGGGGGAATTCCAGAACCATCGGAAATTAATACTTCTGCATCTCCAATATTTAGCCCTTTTTTGCCAAGTAAAACTATCGGTTGGCCATCAATTAATGCATTAAAAGCGGAGGGATCAATACCAATGGAGGCCAACGAGTTTTTCAATCTATTATCCCAATTACTATAGGTCACTGAGTCTAAAGAAAAGATCAAAAAACTAGTACCTGTATTTGAGACTGAGATAAGGCTATCCAGATATCTATTTGCTCCCAGCACGTCATTTTCAGTGAAATTATGAATCATTTGGGGTAGTTGTCCACAAACCAGGTTATTAAAAATATCTGGACCCGAAATACCAAATGGTCTTATTGCAGCTCCAGTTTGATTGTCGAAGACTACCGCGTTGATTGTGTTCAATCTACAAAAGGGATCATTCGGATTGTCTGCCGCCATTAGGTTAAGCCCTTCAAAAACCACTCGATAATCTTCATAAGAAAGCGAATTTTCAATACCATGCGTATTTACCTCAATCGATCTTTCTGATTTTGTGAAGTCCCATTGATTTTGCTGGTTATCAAAAGTCAACCCTTCTGTATCGTTATTAGTAAGTTGTTGATTAGATACTTGTGACCAAGTGGAAGTGCTGCCTGCTATTTTTGAAAAACAACCGTTCACCCAAGAAGTATCCTCCTCAGATTTAAAACTAGAAAATCTTACTCTCCAGAATACTGCTGTAGAATCAGGTACAGTATTGAGGTTTATTGCCTGTTGTAACACGAGATCACCAGAATTTAAAAAATCTTGTTTGAATGGCGAATCAAAAGACAATACCGTATCCACTTGCACAGCATACTCTCTTGTTCCTATTAAAAAATTGGCAGATTGATATTTCAAAATTACCTCCTCACTTGAAACGGTCGCATTTTGGACTGGAAAAAGAATAATAGCTGATCCTTCTGCGAAAAAATATTCGACTTGATGATTATTATTAATTTCATTTAACTCGTCTATGAGATCATCAGGATCGAGCTCAATTTGAAATGAATTTATACCTGTTTGTTGATTTTCCGCATTATTGGTGATTGTCATGCGTAGGGTATCTTGATACAATACGGACTTGAACGTCTCCAAATATTCAATTACTGATCCATCAGGGAACGTCCTTTTCACTTTTATATCAAGGTTCTCTTTTGTCGTTTTACCGAAGTTTTTAATATTCAATTTGATATGAAACGCTGGCGAATTAGCGGTGAGATTAGCCCCTTCAATTGATTCGAAAGTGATAAAGTCCTCGTTAATATCGAAATCTGGTTTCGTAGCTCCAAATACTTTTAAGGCTGGATCAGCTTGTATGATCATACTGTAGACCTGAGATTGTGAGAGTTGTCCTGTTCCATATCGAGCAAAATAGCCGTTGCTCACTAATCTCGTGATTTCGCCAATCGTGCTGCCAAAATGCTCGTCATCCGCAAAAGCATATTGATAAAAAAGATTAGAATATTGCTTTAACGCTGATGAAAGTGCAAAATCAGAATGCGCTATAAACCCTACAGCACCAAGATCAGCCGTCAAAAGCCAATCTTCTCCGAAAGTAATTGTATTGCCGAATATCTCTCCTGCATTACAACCATTGACTAAAAAAACAGGATATTTATTATTATTCGTATAACCATCCTCGGCCTGAGAAACAAGACCTACTTCAATGTCGGTGGCTGAACTGCTAGAATGACCAAAAAAAGTAACAAGGGCAACTCCTTGGTTTATCCTATTGGCGATATTGATTACCTCAACGATCGCACTACTTTCCTTGTTTCGATTATACGCTCTTCCTCCTAAAAAATCTCCCTCTCCTTTTTGTTTGAAATCCTTAATATACGAAGCAAAAATAGCTAATTCATTTGGCGTTTGTCCACCGCTAAGCTGAAGAAAATCCTTCCTCCATAGCTCATCAAAGGGCAATGACTCCATCCCTTTGACTTTGTTGAGATAAGCAAGAACCTGACCGGACGTGATTGCATTAATTCTACCAATACTTACAGCTAAAGTTGTCTCGGTCGCTCCAACTCCAAATAAAGCATCTGATCCTGGGAAGCCAAAAGTTGGTACGAAATGCTTTAACGTACTGTTTTCCTTTCTATAAAAGCCATTGTTTAATGTCGTGCCTTTACCTATAATAAGCACATTTTCAAGTTGAAGTGCAGCTCCTTGTAAAACCATATTTCTTATGGCCAATGGGGATATGTCTCCATATCCAAACTGATCATAGACATCTTGAATTTCAATACTTTCAACACTATAACTTCCCCCAATTGAAGAAGCACGATATTTTTGATACTCGTCCACAGGATCCAATCCGTTTATCAAGCTTCTCATCTCTGGATGTGTCAAAATCAAATAATCGATGGACTCGAAATTGATTTCTTGAAATGTGACTTTACTTAAACCAGCAATACTTTTAACGTTTTGATTTAAATAAATAGTTTTTGACTGAGACTCAGGATCAATGACAAACTCCAGCCTATCAGAAAAATTATTTTGAGTAATTCTAATAGGGTTTTCGGCATTTGAAACATCAAATATTTCAAAGTTGGTTGCTTGGGTCGTGGGTATTCTTAAATATAAGCGCTGAGAAATCGCTCTTAATGTGTAAGTCATATTAGAAGAAAGTGATTCAATTTGGGCCGGATAAGTTAGTTTGACGGATGCAATTGATATCTGTTCCGATTGTCCAGGCAATCCTGTAGCAACTACATCTAATATTACTTCAGAGTTTACCTGCAAAAGATTCCAATTGACTCCTCCATTAAAGGTACTGCTACTCTGCCCAGAAAACTTGAGCACCCCGATATTCTCCATGGAGGATACATCGTTCCCAATCAATAAGTCTACTTGATGCGATAAGTTATTTCTTCCAAATATCACCACCTCCAACAAAGGATCGGGCCCAGAAACTTGCGCATCTTGAAGGTTTAGGTTGAAGGTGTTTTTCGATCCCTTTCCGAAGGAAGAACCAGTCCATCCCTCACCAAAATCATACTTTGCTGAATTGAGTGTATTACTTGGCCCAAAAGAACGTCCCCGAGCATAGTTGGAAGTCAAAAGAATCAAAGTGTCTTTTAGGTAATAAGACTCTGGCGACAATCCAGTTGCATCATTTTTACTGCTGAAGCCAAATCTTTTACCCGTTTGTCCCGAAATAGACCAAGTTAAAAAGTAGGCCGCCGAGTCGCTGTAAAGGTTATAATATTGATGTGGTTGTGATCCCACATTGGAATACAGAGGCTCATCTATATCACCAATATTTTTTTGCCCATAGAAATCAATAGAATTAGCAATGTTATTTGATTGATTTACCCTGATTGCAATCTCTTCACCTCTACGAAACATCTGATATCTACCTGACGCTATAGTAGTTATTGGAATTCCTGCAGACTGCATTTCGCCTGCCGATATCCTATATATCCCGTCTTCAGCTATTTTGATTTTATAATACTGCTGATCATAGTTAATCCATGAGTTTGCATCTTGTGCATAAACACCAGTTGTTAATATGACGAAGAAAATAAAATGTAGAATTTGCTTATTCATCACCTGATTTAAAATCTACATTAATTGAAAATACATGCGAGTACAATCCAGCCGCCTGATCTCCAATATCAGTGAAAGCATAATCAATACTCAGCTCATTAAATTTAAACCCTAAACCCAAGTTCGGTTGAAACGTCCAATCCAAGTTTTGCTCAAAATCTTCAATCTGTTGAAATTGGCCTAAACCCGCGCGTAAAAAAATCATATTCTTAAAACCCAACTCCATGCCGAGGGCTGGGTCAATAGATAGGACATTTGTTTTAATAAGGGTATTCCTTTTTCCATCAAAAGTTGTCACTAAATCAATAGAAGCAAGCAAGGATAATTTTGGTGTGATTGAAAAATATCGCGACACTGAAGGAATCAACCTGGGTAACGTTATTTCGAGGTTGTCTTCTGGTAACTCATTGCCAGTTGCTGTGTAGGTCGTAGCGAGTAATTCATAATTATAAGACCAGACGTTAAATGTGCTGAAGATATCCTTGGCCGAAATACCAAAATTCCATGTATCCGTTCTTTTTTGCCATCCCATGTCCAATCCAAAGCCCCAAGAACTTGCAAAATCTCCAACGGTTCTTCTTATAACCTTCACCGTTGTACCTATTTGACTTTCCAAAAACTGAAGGTTTCGTGCATACGAGATCAAGAAGGCATAATCCGCAGCAGAGAAAAATTGCACATTATCATAATTAACAGCTCCATTTGCATCAATAAGCAGCCGGGTATCGGCTATATCATCCACAGCAAATCGAATAACCGATACGGACAATGCGCTTGTAGAATCGTTTTTTACCGCAAAGGATCCAAAATCGTAATTAGCTAAACCAGCAAAATAGGCGGAGTGCATTAATGATAATTGATATTTTTCGGGCAACTGCATAAGACCGGCAGGGTTCCAATACCCTGAAGTGGCGTCTGATGTATGAGATGACATGCTATAACCCATACCAAATGATCTTGCCCCAGCGCCAAGTTGCAAAAACTCATTACTGTATTTTGGTGTATTGCTCTGCGACATTGCAGCAAAGCAATTATATAATAGCATCGAAAAAAGAAGAACAATTCTTACCATAATTAATAACGGTAATTTAGAGAGAAGGAAGTTCACAGAAAACAAATTCCTCAAGGATAATTATCAGCTAATTTGGCTAATAATTAAACTAAAGGAGTATTTTATATAATTATAAGATGAATATTTAACGCATAGTACATTTTTTTACTTAGTACTTGGCCTTGCATAGTACCTTTCCGTATACATGGATGAAGCCATTCAAATTATACATAAATACTTTGGGCTATGAACATTGAAAATACACAAGTGCAAATGCGAAAGGGGATACTCGAGTTCTGTATACTCAATATCATCTCCAGAGGTGAGGTATACGCATCCGATATGCTAGAAGAATTAACTTCGGCAAAAATAATGGTCGTGGAGGGTACACTGTACCCATTATTGACTAGACTAAGAAAGGCGGGATTGGTGGATTATAAATGGGTTGAATCCTTATCAGGTCCGCCAAGAAAATATTATACATTGACAAGTGAAGGGCAAAATTTTTTGAATGGGCTCGATCAAACTTGGCAAGAACTCGCGGCAAGCACGCAGAAAATAATTAAAACCAACCAATCTCAAAATAAAGCAACTGAATCGTGATTCTCCGATTGGGACTTAAATCAATATCAGCATGAAAAAGACTATAAGCATAAACATAGGTGGCATCATTTTTCACATCGAAGAGGACGCTTATGATCAGCTAAAATCATACCTGGACTCGGTCAATAAGTACTTCGCTTCCTTTGACGACAATCAAGAGATCATCTCCGACATTGAAAGTAGAATTGGGGAACTTTTTATAAATAAACTCGCCGATGGTCGTCAGACAATCAACATAGAAGATGTTGACGAATTGATCTCAACCATGGGAACCACCAAGGATTTTGAGGCAACATTTGAAAATGAAGCTGAAGAGCAGTCAAATAAAAAATCTAAGCCTGAACAATCAAAAGAATCGCAAAAGGAAGAAACCCAAGAAGAAAACAATCCAACTGACAAACGACTTTACCGAGATACTAAGAGAAAAATGCTTGGTGGTGTAGCCTCAGGATTTGCCCACTATTTTAGAATAGATCCTCTCTGGATAAGGTTGTTAATACTGGCTTTATTTGTGAATATTATATTTTTCGGATTTAGTTTCGCGATTCTCTTAAGCTATATTATTCTTTGGGTAGTCCTTCCTCCAAATGAAGATTTGCCAGAAGACAAGAAAATAAAAAAGCTTTACAGAAACAATGAGCAGCGTGTACTCGGTGGAGTAGCCGGAGGATTAGCTTCTTACTTCGGAACAGACAGTTCTGTCATAAGATTGCTATTTGTACTGAGTATATTCATCGGCGGAGCAGGCATACTAGTCTATATCGTACTTTGGATCATTACTCCTGAGGCCCGTACCATTACGCAAAAAATGCAGATGCAGGGTGAGCCAGTGACATTGAGCAATATTGAACAGAATGTAAAAAAGGGGCTTAAAGTGAAAGACGGAGAAGAGAACCCAATAGTCAAAATTTTACTTTTCCCCTTTCGTGTTATTTCCACAATCATTCAGACGCTTTCTAAAATACTAGGCCCTGCCTTAAAATTAATTGTTGAAATTATCCGTATAGGTTTTGGAGCATTGATAATTTTGATTGGCTTCAGCTTTATGATTGCATTTATTACCGTTCTACTTGGTTTGAGTGGATATGGGTTTGTAAATGACTACCTCATCATTGGTGAACTACCCATTGATTTAGTCAATCGCACGATTAATATTTGGGTTGTCGTTTTCTCTTTTCTAGTTGTTTTTATTCCAGCAGTTTCACTTGCGCTTTTAGGTTTAGTGGTCATTTTGAAAAGAAGAGTCGCCAACGCATATATCGGATGGTCAATGTTTGCCTTATGGACAATTGGTTTAATTGGAACATCATTGTCTATTCCTAACTTAGTCAGAGAGTTTAGATCAAAAACCACAGTCCGATCGGAGCAAATATTTCCAGCTACAAAGGATGTTCCAACTTTGAAGCTAAATTATCTTGAAGAATCCGTCTACGAAGGGGTAAGTCTACGTCTTAAGGGACACGAAGATTCCGTGTTTCAAGCAATGCTAACCTTCGAAAGCCGAGGAAGTTCTAAGCCTGATGCTACTTCGAATGCCGAAAATATCAACTATAATATTGACAAAAAGGGCAATGATTTTCTCTTTGACTCAAATATTACCTTCCCAGAAAATGCGAATTTCAGAATGCAAGAAGTCGATATTACTTTTTACATTCCTTATGGTCAGAAATTCAGAATGGAGAGAGATCTTGAGGATATACTTATTAGTACGATTTCCATTAATGGCTATAAAGCGTATCAGATGGAGGGAAATGATTGGGTCTTTGAACGTGGCGGATTAAAATGTCTTACTTGCCAGGGATTCAATTATGACAATGACAGAGGAAATATTAAATCGAATAAAGCCACCTCTTATAGTGATACGGACCAGTTGACTTATCCATTTGAGGATTTCACCGATGTGAAAATCGCTTCATTTTTTGATATTGATATTATTCAAGGAGCCTATTCAGTAGTTCTTAAGGGTGACAATAAAGATTTGGACGAAGTATATCTTAATCAGGTTGGGAACAGATTAGAGGTGAAATTCAAAGATGATAATTGGAAATGGTGGAAAGATAACTACGACAGAAAAATCAAAGTTGTCATTAGCATGCCCAAACTCGTTGATCTAGAAATCGAAGGAGCATGTAAAGGAACCGTCTACGGTTTCAACGAAAGAGATATGAACATTAGCATTTCCGGAGCTTCAGAAATAACATTAGATGCAAATGTGTCGGAACTTGATATCTCACTTCGCGGAGCTTCTACTTTGGAGCTTAAAGGAACTGGAGACTTCTATGATGTTTCGCTCGATGGCGCATCAGAATTTAAGGCCGCAAGTTTCAGAGCAAAAAGAATAAGGATCAATGCGGATGGAGCGTCCAAAGCCAGTATTTTCGCCACTGACGAGATCAAAATTGAGGCTAATGGAATGAGTGATGTAAAATATGAAGGTACACGAAACGTATCTATTGATGAAAACGGAATGAGTAGTGTCAGAGGAGACTAATCAACGGTAAGATTACTACCAAGGTAGTTTTCGGTTTTTCAAATCTAGACCCTGGCAGAGGTGCCAGGGTTTTTTTTGTTTCCGCTCAAGCTAAAATGATCGACCAACAATAAAAAAATGATACTGTTGCGATCTTGAGCACTAGCACTCCGAAAGCTAGCGCTGCAGGAGATGTAGCAGCTCAATACTTTTTTTATGGTTTCTGAATCAACATCGCTGCTTTTAAAAAAATGAGTTCGAAACTAAAGTCAGAAATCTACGATCCGTTCAATCATATCTCGTTTTCACTCCACTTTATGACATGAATTCTAATTAGATTTAAAATTTATCAATCAGTTTTAAAACAGAGTACGGTGAAATATGATGAGCGACATCTATGGAGAATCATTAAAAGATTATTATCAAAACAACTTTCAACCTCCCCTCCTTCTCAATAATAGCTATGGCGACCCAGAGGAAATGCCTATTGAAGTGTTCTTTCGTGAAGAAGAGGATCTAAGCACCTTAGAGCACCTAGCATTAATTGAATGTAATGGAAAAGTATTAGACCTAGGCGCTGGAACAGGTGTTCATTCTTTGATTTTACAATCACGAGGATTTGATGTCGTAGGTTTAGAAAATAGCCCCGGATGCATAGAGATTATGAAGCAAAGTGGCGTTGAAAAGTGCATCTTATCTGATTATAGAAAGTATTATGAACGGTATGACACGATCATATTACTGATGAACGGACTTGGGCTTTCAGGTAAGCTTAAAAACTTAACCGAAACACTCAAACACCTTAAATCACTATTAAATAAAGACGGTCAAATCTTGGTAGACTCTTCCGACATTTCCTACTTATATGAAGGTGAAGAGATGCCTTCCGATCATTACTATGGAGAAGTGAGTTACCAATATCAATACAAAGACAAACAAGGACCATGGTTCGATTGGCTTTATGCTGACCAAGACACGCTCATTAAGCACGCAAAGCAAGCTGACCTTAAAGTAGAGATTCTTATGACAGATGAGAATGATCAATATCTCGCGCAGTTGACATGAGTTCTTTTCTAAACCCTCAGAGTTAAAAAACAGGCCAACCTTCCCCTTTTTTAGCTAATCCTTGGTGTCTGCTTAAATGAAATTATTACATTTTCTTGATTATTCGACCTGACAGATCAATCGTTTGAAAAGGTGTCATATATTCTAACAAAAGAATAGTGGTGAACTATTCTTCATAAATCCAGAATTGGATTCGAAGAAAAAATTACATCTGTGATACTGCTGAGCAAGAGTTCCCCAATTATAAAAGAAAGACATTTTTTAAAGATTTAAGGCTATTTAAAGAAAGGGCATATTTTGGATTGAACTATGCGCTATTTCGTTTTTTAAGCGGAAAGGGCAAAAGACCTGACCTCAAAGTAAAATCACACTTCTTACTCAAGCGAATCCTAATTTATAGCCGAATAGACTTTGCTTTTACGTTTTTGGAAATTAATGCTATCGGGTCAGTCGATAAAGCAATACGGCTGTTCGCTTTGTTTGCATCGGTAATGCATCCAAATAACCTATTTCATTAATTGTATGATCATATTTTCCTGCCATGCCTAGACCATCGATACCCATTTCTACCAGTCCGTTGGTAAATGAAATATCTGCAGCACCAGCGTCACTTGGGTTGACGGGTCCTACTTCTCCAAAACCTAATTCCTCGCTTACTTTGCTAAAAAGCTTCATCAATTCATAATTACCATCTATTGGAGCAAATGGAGGGTACCCTTCCTTAAAATTAATTTTCGCAGAAGTACCCGGCAAATTATTCGCTACGATTTCCTTCATTTTCTTCATCGCATTTTCCTGTTGATCGACAGTCAAGCATCTAAGGTCTCCCATGATTGTCACCTCTTTTGCAACGACATTTTTCTTTCCAAATGCTTTTCCCGAGTCTCCATTTTTGAAAAGATTTACCTCAGTACCGCCAACAATGAATCCTGGATTAAAAGTTAAAAACTCTTGACCTGCCAATTGAATATAAAAATCATTCAGAATTCGAGAAGCTTCAAAAATGGCCCCTGCTCCAACTTCAGGTTTAAAAACTTGGGAACTATGTGCTGCATTCCCGGTAACACTCATTTCCCAGGCAACACTGCTTCTTCTTGCAATATTTACCGTCATAGGATTGCCATCACCATTTTCAAAACCAAGAGCAATATCTGCCCAATGAGCAGCTTCAATTAGCGCTCGCTTTGACAATGACAAAGGAGTTCCAGAATACTCCTCATCACCAGTCATAACAACCTTAATATTCATTTTTTTGAGCAATCCATGAGTATGAAGTGCTTTTAGTGCCTGAAGAATAATCACATCTCCTCCTTTCATATCTGCAATTCCAGGCCCTTTCACCGTATTACTGTCCATAGGAACCCATTGCTGATTCGGACTATCAAGTTCAAATACCGTATCCAAATGACCAATCATTAGAATTTTCTTCCCACTTCCTCCACTCGTCTCCGCGAGCAAATGACCCGATCTATTAAAACTACTACCATCAACCCACGTGGTTTTCATGTCCAGTTTTTCAAACTCATCTTTTAACCTAAAGCCTACTTCCTTAACACCTGCAAAATTCATCGTGCCACTATTGATATTAACCAACTGCTCAAGAAGGGCTAACGCCTCATCGTTGTACGCATCAACTGTATTAATAAGGCTAAGTTCTTTCCTTATTACTTGGGTGAAGGCCAGGTTAAAGCCAATAAGAAGTAGTATTGTTATCAGATATCGCATGTGTAATTGTTAAGAATATTTAAATAATAGCTAAAATTCACCCGTACTTTCGGAAAATCATACGGCATTAAGTCAAGTTCATCGAAAGAAACACGCATTTGAGTAAATATACCTGGTCAAATAACCGAACATTACGGTTATTTGTATTGTTTAATGGCTAAAATAATGATATCATCAAATAAAATAAGCAGCTACAATTTCTTTCTCAAAGCAGAGCGTACAACCCCGCAGGTCAGTATTGATGATCAATTAGATGAAATGTATTTTAAAGGCAGGTGCTCTCCTGAGATGGCCATCTATTTTTTCCAACCTATTGAAGAAGCTATCGATCGCTATTTCGATCAAGGGAAAAAGAGCTTGAAAGCTCATTTTAGTCTCGAATATATAAATACTAGCTCCACCAAATGCATTATTAATTTGATGCGAAAACTTGACAAAAGAGTCAGAAAAGGTCAGAAAATTGAAATCTTTTGGTATTACGAAGAAGAGGATGAAGATATGATGGAAACAGGTGAAGACCTATCTGATCTTCTAATGGCCATAGATATCAATATTCTCGAATACGTGGAAGGGGATGAAATAGACCCTCGAAAAAGCCTCAGTGCGTAATAACTCCCATTAAAGTTTAATCTTCCGATTTAAATTTTTTCAATTGAATTTGATAATGCATTACGTCTTCTTGAGACGTTCTAGCTAAATCTAGGGCTTCCTCGCCTTTCTTCTTCGCCATCTTGGCATTTCCACTTTTGAATAATAATGAAGCATAGGTATCAAGATTAGTGGCTGTCGGGTTACTTTTTGATAATTTTTTCATCCAGCTCAGAGCCTGTTCTAATTGATCTTTATTGTCTATAAAAAGATAAAACTTCCATGCAAATTCATTGAGCTGATAGCTGTCCGTAACAAAGCCCTTATTCTCGAGATAAATAACATTTTGAGCATACATATCCCAGTCCTCCACCTGCTCAGCATACAGCAAATTCGACATAGCGCTTAGCTCGTCCTTTCCTTCAAAACTCAATGATGAAAGAATCTCATTTAAACTTTGTATCGCAAAAACGGTGAGATCTTGACCTTCATAAATATCGACAAACTGAGCCAAGAGCATATTATATATCTTCTGATCTATGGCCTTGCGCCCATATAATGCTACAAATTGTGCGTAGTTATTTCTTAGAAACTTGAACTGATTAGAGAATGGATCAAAAACGAAATCTTTCAACATCATCCATGAAGTAGAATCAATCCAATTTTCTTCCTCGACATTTCTAAAGTAGTACTCAATAAAATCTCTAGATTCTAAACAAGCATTATCCAGCATAGTGCCATATTGCTTTAAAAAATCATATCCCTTTTCCCCTTTGTAAAAACGTGTTCTATAAGCCTTAAGATTCTCTTTTTCATCAAGCGCTTTGCTCGCCTCCGACATTACTTGTTGATCATCCATGGCGCCACAACTTCTGTGAACGACTTCTCCTTGGCTATTTAGAAAAAGTAACCCAGGGTAAACATAGATCTTGTAACGATCAGCCAGCTCTACACCAGGAAAACTCTCCATATCCACATTCACATTGATGAAGTTTTGATTAAAAAAATCACTTACTATTGAATCTTGAAAGGCATACTCTTCGATATCGGCACACGGCACACAGTCGAAGACATTGGCATATAGGAAGACAAGTTTTTGCTCTTTAGCAGCCTTTTTCATCACTAATTCCAAATTCGGAATTTCAAAAAGGATTCCCTGAGATATGGTCTTATAAACCAATAAGAGACAGGCAAGGAGAATAATAGGCTTTTTCATTTTATTTCGTCTTAAACCATTTCAGCAATAATAGACAAATGGTAAACAATCGTTGAATACTTATACTTAAACGTACCTTTATCCGATGAAAATATTTGGAACCGTAATCCTCTTTTGGGCAATATCATCTAACTATTTTGATGAAATCCTGCAGTGGCAATCGGAACTCAACGAATCTTATCAAGACAAAGAGGAATCTCCACTCGAAAAAAAAGACCTTAAAAAATTTAAAGGTCTTGATTTCTTTGAGATCGATAGCACCTACAATGTAATAGCAAGCTTTCTCCGAACGCCCAATGAAATGTCTTTTACTATGCCAACGACCACTGATCGGCTTCCTGTCTATGTTCAATATGGATTAGTCAGCTTCAACTTGAATGGCCAAGAATTTAATATGCCAATATTTCAAAATCAAAGTTTAGTACTCACTGAGGAATATGAAGATTACCTTTTCTTCCCATTTACAGATCTTACGAATGGGTTTGAATCTTATGGTGGCGGGAGATATATCGACTTGCGTTTACCCAATTCAGATGAAATACGCATCGACTTTAACAAGTCCTACAACCCCTATTGTGCTTATAATGGAAAATACTCATGCCCCATACCACCGAGATCAAACGACATGAATATAGAAATCAATGCAGGTGTGAAAAAATGGAAGCATTGAACTAGTCTTATCTGTCTTATCTTGCAGCCATGAAGTTTGTAATAAAGACCATGCACGGTCTCGAAGAAATATTAGCCGAGGAAATAACCTCACTTGGTGGTCAAAATGTAACAATTCTTAAACGCTCAGTGGCTTGCGAAGGAGATTTGATGTTCATGTACAAAGCGAATATGAATCTTCGAACAGCCCTAAAAATTCTTGTCCCCATTTACAAGTTCAAGGCACAAAATGAACAAGAATTATATGATCAAGTCTATGCATTTGACTGGAGTGATTATCTGAAAGTTGACCAAACGTTTGCCATTGATAACACTATTTTTTCGGAGTACTTCCGACACTCACAATATGCAGCGCTCAAAACTAAAGATGCGATTGTTGACCAGTTTAGAGATAAACTAGGAATACGGCCATCTGTCGATATTAAAACACCAGACATACAATTTGACCTACATGCGTATAGAGATGAGTTTACTGTTTCTTTAGACAGTTCAGGAGACACCCTCAACAGAAGAGGCTATAGAGAGCCCGGACATAAAGCTCCTATGAATGAAGTCTTAGCAGCAGGTATGTTAAAACTTGCAGGTTGGAATAAAGATATTCCTTTGATAGATCCAATGTGCGGTTCTGGAACTATCATGTTTGAGGCAGCTATGGCTGGATCCAATATGGCTCCACAAATAAATCGACAAAACTTCGCTTTTAAGAATTGGAATAATTTCCAACCCTCCATTTGGAATCAAGTTGTTGCTGAAGCCAAATCAAACGTAAGGCTTACTAAACTCAACATTCAGGGTGGAGATATTGATTTCCGAGCAATATCAATAGTTGAAAAATCTATCAAAAGATTCAAATTGGAAGATTCCGTTAGGGTCCAAAGGATTTCATTTGATAAGCTCATACCAAAGACCAGTGAAGGAATGATTATCGTAAATCCTCCATACGGCGAAAGAATAGGGGACAATGTTAATGAGCTCTACAAGCTATTTGGGGATACATTAAAAAACAATTTTCATGGGTTTGATGCTTGGATCTTAAGTTCTAATATGCCAGCTTTCAAACAATTACACTTAAGAGCTTCCAAAAAAATAGTTTTATTTAACGGTAGCCTAGAGTGTAAATTTCAGAAATACGAAATGTATCAGGGATCCAGAGAATAAATAGTACTTGATAAAATTTTTTCCATAGAAATAAAAAACCTCAGAATAAACTTGCGAAGCATAAGTTCGGATGATTGCG
>JBLIIJ010000039.1:0-33392 GCA_047635055.1 Cyclobacteriaceae bacterium
ATAGCCCCAAGCCTATCACTCGTTAGCCTAGATAAGCCTGCGTTGTACCGTTGCTTTTCCTGAATCAACAAGTACGTGTTTAACCGGTCTGGTCTGAAGAAAATGTCTTCCTGAATATACGCTACCTCCCCAACCTCTAGTGTATCATATTGGGTCTTATTCTGACTCAAATTATATTTTGGAAACACCAATATTTCAGATACATCATAAGGAACAAGCCCGCTTATTGGCACATCATTTTTTACCCTCAGGTATAAATCAAAACTGTGCTTATTATACCGATTAGTGTCTGCTTCGAATATTAAAAAATCACTGCTGAAATTGTAATAGCCTTTCTTCTTTAAATAGTCATCTATTCTGGCGCGCTCGTTTTTGAAAAGCTGTAGACTATATCGTACGCCTGGCTGAATGAATGATTCACTCAACGACTCCTCAATTGTATTGAAGACCTGCAAAGTGTCTTCTTTCTCTAACTCGAAATTTATAAGCCGATATGGTCTTTCAACTTGTGCGACATAATTAACACTTGCGAACTTCTTATTCACAGAAATGGTGTGGTCAATTTGCGATCTGAAAAAACCTCGATTCTCCAAGCGATTATCGAGCAGCTCTTCCGTAACATCAATATTTATATCTGATAAGTAAATCGGCGCTTGACCGAATTTTTTATTGATGCGCTTATTGATGAATCCTGACTTTCCTGCTTGTGCTTTGTACCAAGCCCGAAGGCCAATTTTCATCCCAAAAAATTGGCTATTGGGCTTAGGGCGCAACAATTCTTGTAGCTCCTCATTTACAACAACTAGCTCCTCAACTCGCCCGTCACTTTTTAATTTGACCGCACCACCCACATATAGTTTTTCCCCTTCAGGTATATATTTACTCACACTACATGAAGTCAGCGCAAAAAGGCAAGCGATAATCGATATGGTTTTTAATTTTTCAACCATCATTAATTGCCCGACTTGGTTTCTTGGACATCCAATTCTTGTCCTGTTTTTTCAAAAAGATCTCGTATTCTATCAAATTCTCTATTGAAAATGAGGGCTATTCCTGTGACAATAAGTTGGCCTTCAATAACATTTTCAAACTCGTTTTGCCTAAAGCCTTTTAACCGATAACGCCCATTGTCGCTTAGTCGATATTCTAAGCTTACATTTCCAATCAGCGGCGACCCTGACTGACTCGTCTGCCCACTTCCTTCAATACCCACTTCGCTACCCACTTGCACAACCAACCTATCGTCGAGCAAAGTCTTGCTTGCTGTTACATCTAATTGTGTTCCACTTGATCCACTTACACTTTGTTCTGCCGAGTAGCTGTTGAGTCCGAAGTTGAGGTCAAATCCGGACTTGCCCAAGAGTTTTTCGGAGAATGCATTTAACTGACCGGAAAGCACTTTACTCACATTACTTCTTGCAATGGCTTCTGCACCGCCGGCACTTCCATCACTTCCCGAAGCTGGAAAAAAGCGGTTAAGTAACAAAAGAGAAAATACCTGCTTATTGAGTTCTGTTTCCTGTTGGTTGACCTGCTGAAGTCTACTATATATTCCCCCACCAAGTGCGCTTCTAGATGCTTCGCCCATATTCAGTGCAAAAGATAACTGAGGTTGCAAAAGCTGACCATTAATATGGAGAATCACTTGAAAAGGCAATGGTACACTATACAATTTCACGACATCCATACTTGCCGTGGACATACTTGTCGCCATGATGGGCCCTGCTGAAGTTTTGACGTCATACACTGCTGCCACATTGAGTTTCGCGTCCATTGGATCACCGCTCCAGGTAATAAGGCTTTCCGGAGAAATAGAAAATTGCCTTTTGGCCAGCCCGTAAAGACTTGCTCGATAATGTCCAGAACTTACTTTATAGCGCCCTGCAAGTGTCGTTCGCCCAGTAGGGTCTATGCCAACAGTAAAATCACCCCTTCCCGACACTTCGAAATTATCTCCTGTTTGTTCATCGATCAGCACTCGGAAGACCGAGTTATCTTCCACTACCATGTTCGTATAAAGATCAATACCGGTAACTTCTGCATTTGTCGCTCCCTTACTGACTCGGGTGATAATTTTATCCGGCTGGTCTTTATTGACAAAGACCACAATCCCTTCTCGCTCTACCAGCCCTAACTGCGATTCAGGTACAATGATCGTGAGGTTAGATCCTTCTTTTACCTTAAAATCACCCCTTACTTTTGGTAAATTGAAACTACCATCAATCGTCAAATCAGCATTCAAAATCACTTTGCCAAAGAAAAGGTCATTGTCTCCTTTTTGTGCATTCACTGCCGTGAAATTATTTGCTTTTAAGTCAAGGTTAAATGTTGGATTAACTGGATTTTCAGTCAATATATCTCCATCGAATCTAAAGGTGTTTTTTTGAACATCAACAATGGTGAAATTGTCGAAATGTAATCCCCGATTGTCTATTCCAATACTTTCTGTTGGAAAACTAAAAGCGGTATTTAAGGCGGATACACTTACACCAACTTCATTGAATACTAAGGCTCCTTGATAGCGTGGCTCTTCTATAGTGCCTGAAAAGGACATCTCACCAGAAAAGTATCCCTTCGCGTTTGTCAATTCTCCAAGAGCAAATTCCTCCACCAGTTCCGTGTCTAATTTTTCAAGATTTAACCCCAAGTCAAAAACAGGTCCAGACTCAAAGGCAGTATAGCTACCAGCAAAGCCAAAGACTAATGGCCCCTCTTTCAAACTAAGATCAAAATCATACTCCGCGCTAGAGACAGACTTACCCATTAAGGTAAGAAGACCAAGATTTTTTTCTAAAATGGAGAAATCACTAACGATCACATCTGACTCTAAGCCCACACTACCAAATGGGTCTATGAGGTTAAAATCACCAGAGATTATCCCGTTGACAAGATCTACTTCATTACTGAAAAATGTCGTTACAGTCGTTAAATCAAAATGCTCAAAAAGCACCGATAATTGATCTTGACCACTTGGGTTTTGCGAAGATAGCACGTGTATTTTTTGACTGCCTTTCTCAAAATCAATGTTTTCAAAATCAATAAAGTTATCGGAAATAGCTACTCGGTTATTTGGAGGCACTTGCCATGCTTGTTTATCTAGGATGAAGTCATCAGGATCCAAATGATAAATAAGTGTGTCGCCTTTTAAAGTCATAATTGATCTTATATGAAAGAGTTTCTCCTCCTTTTCATTGACCAAAAAATCGATAATGAGAGCGTCTTGAGCTATCTGACCATCAAATACCGTGCGCTCAATCGTAATAGGACCAGCTTCAATCTTATTCCATCCAAACATAAAATCTGCATTTGAAGAATGAGACAAAAAATGGAAGTTTAAACTGTCTAGCGTATTACCTTGAAAATCGATAAAAGGAGCAGAAAACTGAACTAATAAAGAATCTTTGACTTGATCGTAGGCCATATTCAACGACATGGAATCAAACGCGTTGAGTTGAGTTAAGAAAACCTTATCCAATAAAGGATTTTCCCTTACTACCAAATTCATGCGCATTTGAACATCTTTATTTGTGGTATCTCGACTTAACTCCTTATCCAAATACCTCTGAAACTTATTCGTCAAGGAATATATCAACCCTTGAGGGTCAGCATTTGCAATCATTGAAAAGTCCATAATCTCACTATTGAGATTCACATTTGTGCTGTCTTGTCTTACATAAGCTTGACCTTCAAAGACACCCAAGTTGTAAGATTTATAATCATAAACTGCCAGTGCATCCGAAATCTCAAAAGTGGCGTCAAAGGCATTGGCTGTTCCTTCCATATTGGTTTTCACCTTAAAGGCCGCTCGAATATCGCGATTGCTCAACCCCAAATCCTGTAGCGCGGCTCCAATGACATCCAATTCCAAATTGGCTTTTGGAGTAAGTGAATCTAAGGTTATACTTGCATGCAGCTTAGCGTTTAAACTACTATCCGCATAACTAAGAAAGGTGGACAACTTTCCATTTTCCATATTACCCTCTAAGGTCAATGGCGCTAAATCGTAATTACAGTAAGCTAGTTTTTGGAAGGAAGTTTTGAAGGTACCCACTATCGTGGATATCTCTTGGCCACTTGCTTCAATAGCTAGTTTCATACTTAAAGTGTCAAAGCAAGGATCAGACAACACCTCTCCAAGTAATACCTCTTGCAATGCCAAATCCCACTTAAACGAAAGCGTTTCTTTCATATCTAGTGCCAACGTTGAATGGGCATTGCCAAGGGTGGACGCTAAGTTCATGCGGGTATTTAATTGGTTTTTATTTCCCTCTAAGTCCCCACTCAGCTTCATCTCTGAAGGCATATAACTTGCGTCTTTCAGATCACTCGAAAAGAGCGCAACATCTGTCTTGGTTGTATTTATATTAAACTCGGCCAGCGTGTAAGTGAGCTTGTCTCCATCGAGCCAGTTTTTCGCTTGACCTTTAGCATTCAAGCTCGAATTACCCCACAAAAGATTCATTTTATCAAGGCTGATCCGCGTGGAATTTCCCGAAATTCGCACATTCCCTTTTAACTTCTTTGTGTTAATAGCTCGTACCACTTCTGAATTCTCAAAGGACGGCTCAAAATAATTTGCATCCTTTGCGCTGAGATCGAAATGCGCCAAATCCACATTAAATTGGCTATTCATTGGCTTGCTTATGAGGTCGCTAACAGACTTATAGCCTACATCAAAATTACCTTCTAGTGAATTATGACTTGTTTTTATCGATAGCTCTTGGGCTATTGTTTTGGTATTATCAATTTTCAACTTAGCAGAAAGATGGTTCAACGCAAATCCACTACGCTCTTTAAAACTAATATCAGCAATATTCAGAACCATTTGCTCCTTTTGATAACTCACATTAGTTAACGAAACATTTACAGCGACAAAATCGAGGAAAGACGGGCTAAAAACTCCCTTTTCCGGTTTCTCTAGACTGGTTTTAATTTGATAATGATTGTCTGTCAATTGGATATTCTTTACATATACTTCCCATGTTGGCCATGAAAAAACACTTGGATTTGAATTTCCTTTGGGCGCTTCTGATGTCGCTAAACTTTCTACTTGAAAGTTGATGCCATTTAAGATAAGCTGCTCGATAGCTACTTGTTGATTTTCAAGGTCTGCATTTGGTAGTGAAAGCTGGAAATATTCAATAAAAGCATCAACCAGAAGGCTATCTGGCTTTGACTCGTATTCGGCTTCCATATTTTGAAGTGTGAGATTCTCCACAGTAAACTTCGGCAATTTCCCTGTAGACGATGTTGTGTCTACTGCTGAGTTAGGCAGTTCGCCATATTGTAGGTATTTCAATTTAAGACCATCAATCGTTAATGCGTCAAGCGCATAATTTGCCGCCTCAAGGTCAAGCGCTTGTATTTCTAGGTCAAGCATTTTTAGATCCATAGAAGTCCGCATTCCTAACAGCTCGTCGTTGTAGGCTAGCTGGATATCATGAAGAATCACCTCTCCTACGATGAATTCATAGGGCTTAGAAGGTGCATCATTCTCTTTCATTTTACCTTCATTTTTACTCGCGAAGGCGTCTAATAAAAAACTAAAGTTGAACGTCTCGTTTGCTGCACTTCTCACAACATTGGCTTTTAATCCTTGCCAATGAATATACTTTACGTCGATAACTTCTCCCATAATCAACGGCACTAACGCCACGGAAACCTCAAGCCTTTGGCTGTATAGCAATGTGTCTCCGGCAGGCTCTGCCACAAATACGCTTTCCAAAATAAGATTCCCATCAAAGCCTAAATAGCACTTAGCAATATCAATTCTAGTCTTCGTTTTATCCGAGAGATAGTCAGTGGCTGTGGCCGTAATAAGCTGTTGAACTTTGGGACTTCTGATGAGGATAACAACAACTAGAAAAAGCAAAAATGCAAGACTCACAATCCAGCCAAGGAGTTTAATAGTGCTTACAAATATGTTTTTATAAGATATGGGCATGTGCCGTATGGCAAGAAATAATAACTTTTTTTACTTTTGAAACTCACAAAGACGATCTGTGTTTGAAAAAGCAGTCCTTCGATCAAACAGTTGATGTGTGTTTTGTGATTTCCAATGCAAGATTACGAGTAATTCGCATATTAGAGATCACAATTATTTGCTTTATTCAATATGACTCTGACTCTGACTTTCCTTTAAAAATAAGTTTCAATTCTTCAATGAAATCATTCACTGAATTGGAAGGCTCTAGATCTTCGCCACTCAAAAGGAAAATCTCGTGGCTACTTCCATCTACCAGCTCTAGAAAAATTTGATGGTGATATTCCTTGGAAGATGATTTATTAGCACTTGAATACTCGTTGGCAAAAGTTGATTTACAAGCAATGCCATCAACTTCACTAAACCCTATAGATAAGCTAGATTTAACTGCATCGTTATAATAAAACCAACCTTTTTCATAATTGATCTTAAAAACAGATTTACCTCTAGCCCCTTTTAAAGCTTTGGATATAATAATTATGGCGCCAGTCATAATGCTAAAACCTATAACCATGCTGAAATTCATAAAAAACAATCCTATTAAAACTAAAAAAGCGCCAATAAGTATGAAAAAGAAGAAATCAGCATTGGAATGGCTAATGACAAGACTTCCGGTTTCTTTTTTTAAAGAATAACCATTATCATTTAAAAGTTTTTTGCTCTCCTTTTTCAACATTCTCGTGGAGTTTTTAATATCGATCAAAGCCTGCAATCGCAACCTGCTACATTTTGTTGATTCAGGCCTTCCTTTTTTATCCCCCTAACAGTATTAACTAAATAAGAGGATTGAGCACGGGTAATGCTACGCTATTGGTTCTACGTAAACTTAAACATACAAGACCGTTTTATTACATTTCTTAAGTATAGAAGAACGCAAAATATTTCTTTACCTAGGGATCATTTAATCATACTTAAAATCAATCATCAATTCTTCAAATAACCTTATTAAATTACTATTTTGTGAAAAAATCATCAACTATTTCAATGAATATAGCGCATTTACAAGTGGCTCGATATGTCGGGTAAGCATACATTTTATAAGTCATTAGACGAGCTCAAGCAGGATGTAGTTAATAAGGCCCTCGTAATCTCCTCTATCACCGGTATATTGATAATCCCTGTCAGTTTAACTTCAAATACGTTTGGAGGGTGGAATTATTCGAGAGTTTC
Source organism: Cyclobacteriaceae bacterium (assembly GCA_047635055.1). GTDB lineage: Bacteria > Bacteroidota > Bacteroidia > Cytophagales > Cyclobacteriaceae > JAVJRN01. The sequence goes on from JBLIIJ010000039.1 coordinate 7,154, forward strand.
AGACATTATTATTTTATCCTGCTTAATCATCATCGCTATATTTCGTCATAAGTTTTCTTTGATATTCAAAGCTTATCTAGTCCTATTAGGACTTTTACTGGTTGTTTTTATTGACTTATCCCTGCTCGGTGTAGCTTCCGCAAATAAAGTTTTACTCGCATTGCTACCGCTGCTATCCATTGTTCATCTAAAGTATAGGGGCACGACCTACCTGATGGGTTTTGCGTATTCTTTGTACATTCTATTCGCGTATCTTTTTCTCTCCGGCGTTATCAGCTCCGTAAACCCCAATAACCAGGATCTCTCAGCATGGCTGATCAATGGTTTCATGCTTTTCCTCTCTTCTATCATCGTTTTCTTGGTAGTTTCAAAGTCGAATAAAACATATCAGTTTCTAGTTAGTGGCCTCATAAAGGCCAATCGAAAGCTTAAAAAGAATGAATTCGGTCTCAAGACAGAACAAGACTCACTTGAGAATCAGGTTGAAACTCGTACCCAGGCAGTACTAAAAACCAACAAAGAACTTGAACAGCAAAAAGAAGAGCTCCAACAAACAGTTGATAGACTCAACGAAACTACCGATCGCCTGATTCAATCCGAGAAGCTTGCCAGCATAGGACTTTTGGCTTCTGGTATTGCCCATGAAATCAATAATCCTTTGAATTACATTCGAGGTGGTGTTGTATTGTTAGAAGACATTCTCAAAGAAAGAAGCCAATACGACGATGATATCCATCAGACCATAGACAGCATGAACGATGGTATCAATCGTGCCACACGAATAGTGAAAAGTCTCAACCAGTACAGTCATTCAGCCGGAGAACTCACCGATGAGTGTAACCTCAACGAGATTATAAAAAACTGTATGAACCTGTTGAGAAATAAATTGCCCGAAGGCATAAAAGTGAATCTCAAATTCGATCAGATGGTCTCTAGAGTACGTGGAAACAATGGTAAACTCCATCAAACTTTCATCAATATCATCGATAATAGCTTACATTCATTAAATGGACATGGTGAGATTGACATATCAATAGCCAATCAAAATAAGTTAGTGATAGTCAGCATCATCGACACAGGGTCTGGAATTGATGAAAAAAATATTTCAAAAATTATGGATCCCTTTTTCACCACAAAAGACGTAGGCGAAGGATCTGGTTTAGGACTCTATATCGTTAGTTCCATAGTAAAGCAGCACGGTGGACAGATTGCTTTTCAATCGACACTTGAAAAGGGTACGACTTGTACAATAAGCTTACCCAAAGACTGAATTTAATCTTTAGTGAGTCTTAAAAATTAAAACCAAGTGTAACAGCAACAGTATTCGATCGATTTTCTACTTCTGCTACGGGCTCTAAGCCGTCTAGAATATATGGGGCGTATAAATCTTGTGTTTTTCTATTAACAACGGCCAAATCCAAGAAGAAATCCTGATTTCTATATCCAAGTCCAAAAGAAACATCGTTCCTACTTGCATCAATACTTGAATCTGTATATGGATCTGCATAATAAGCATACCCGCCTCTTACACGCATTTGTTTGATTCGAAACTCGACACCAAGACGGTAATTGATCACTGATGTATATAAGTTGTCAATACTCTCATTATCAGCAAATACTTCAAAATCAGAAGACTTTAGCTGTGAACGAGAATGATCTACGAACTCAACATCACCAGACACAAACCCAAGTTTTCCAAGAAAAAAAGTCGCACCCACGTTTAGTTTTCCCGGCGTTCTTAAAGAATAATCACTTGTCGCTACATCACTCAGAAACTCTCTATCATTGATGATAGTTAGGGAAGAATCGTTATTCAATATCTCTAGACCATTCCATGAAGTAAACAAATCAAAGGAGCTATTATCTGTCAAAGCATAAAAAGTAGGTGTTATGTAGGAAATTCCCACTGTTAAAATTGGCAGTGGTCTTATTATAACACCCAGATTGGCATTAATACCTGCACCTTCGATAGTCAATTTATCGTTTAACTCAGCAAAGTTAATGATGTCATCATTTACCAACTCATCGTCATTATTGAGATACAAGTAAGAATCCTCAATATATGTTCTCTTCTTTGTATAGTTAATCGTCGCTATACCTATTCCTGCTCCAAAATAAAAAAAATCTCCATAGTTTGCGCCATATGCTACATTGATTTGGTATTGCGATCCTGATGTTTCGACCAATTCTGTTTGACGAGGGTTACCAAAAACTGGCGAACCGTAACCAACTTGATTCCCATTATCATAGACGGGATCAATCAAGTAATTCTCAAAAGCTCCGTAAACCAAACCTCCCAGATTATTCGATTCCAAACTACCTGCACTGTTTATATATGAATCAATGATTGAGTTGCTTTCATTCACACCTTGATAAGAGATATCATTTTTAAAGTTATTGGTACGGTTAATTGATACGCCCAAGCTTCCACCTTTAAATTTAGCGTCCACATAATCTCCATTGCCATAATAGAATACAGCTCCCAAATTGGAAAAATTGAATCCATTAGAAAAGGAAGAGGTATTATTCCCTAAATAGTTGGAAGACGATTCGTGGAAATCTAATGACGGTGTAAATGAAAATGCGCTTTTATTAAAAAAACCAATACCGGCTGGGTTTGAAGCAATGACACTCATATCACCACCTAGCGAAGTTTGTGCGCCTCCAATCCCTTGAATTCTCGCAGTACTGCCCATTCCAGCATTTGTGCTACTAAACAGTCTTGCATCGTTGTAATAGCCTAGTGAGCCATTAGCAATTTGAGCTTTGGAGTTCAAACCAAAGCATAAAATTGTGATTAATATTGTGTATCTAGTCATTTTCATGTCCTTTCTCTATGAGTTAAAGAATTAGCCCCCACTTCTTGATGATCCTGATGAAGATCTGCTTGAAGATCTCGAACTACCACCTCCACTAGAAGACCTGCTGCTTCCTGAGGAAGATCCGCTAGAAGAAGAACGATTCACCGAACCTCCACTTGATGATCGGCTACTGCTTCCCGAAGATCTACTTCCTGATGAAGATCTATTATAAGAATTGGACGAAGAAGAACTTCTCGAACTTCCATTAGAATAGTTTCTACTTGAAGAACCTGAACTTCTAGCATTTGAAGAGTTAGCGTTTGACGGCCTTGAGTTGTTGGTATTATATCGACGTGTGGTTGTGCTAGTGCTTGTTCTATTATTTGTGGTGTTTCTTGCGTTGGTATTTGCTGTAGTGCTTCTTGATGTGTTTGCTCTCTGACTCACATTATTTCTACTATTTGGATTCGATGATCGATAAGTAGCGGTCGCGGACGATCTAGAGTTACTATTACTTGCTCTGCTTCTATTGTAGTACTCATTTTGAGTGGCTGAATAATCTCTTCTAGATGCATTATTGCTGCTTCCATTGGCAGTTGGCACGGAAGACGTACGAACATTATTATTATTCAACCTTGACTCACCGGAAACTATGCCTCCACGAACGTATCTTCCTTGATTCACAAAACCTCTTCTCACAAATCTCTCAGTGTTGTAGTAGCCTCCATTTAGTCCAGAATAAGAAATTCCGTCGTAGAAACCAGCATTGTAGGCAAATCCACCTCCACCCCAAGGTCTATTCCATCTATTCCCATTGAACCAAGGATCGTTCCAGCCCCAGCCTGCATTGAATCCCCAACCAACGTTACCGCCCCAACCAGAATTCCATCCGAAAAAAGGATCATTCCATCTATTGCCCCATCCAGCATTCATGTTGAAGCCATTATTCCATCCAAAAAATGGATTATAGCCAAATCCACCACCAAAACCCATATTTTGATTATTAAACCCAGAATTATTAAACCCAGAATTACCGTAATAATTATTGATGACCGTTGTTCCTTGAGGATTTTCATCGACGTAATAGTCTACCGTAGAAGCAGATGGCGTATTGTAATTATTGTTGTCTGTATTATTTTGATAATCAGAAGGCGTTGATCCCGACTTGTATCTGGCGATATAGTCAGGGTTTACATTATGAGCAGCATTATCCTCATTATAATTATTATTAGAATAAGACTCATAAGTTGCGCGAGAGTCGTTGGAGATTCCATTGTCAAAGTTTACCTTCTTGCGATCATTCCCATTAAAATAAAGATCATCATATTCCTGTGCTGAGACCTCAGGGCTCACCATGAAAAACGAAAGGATCAAACCAAATACAACAAATCGAGATAAAGCTTCCATAATCGTAGATTTAAAATGTGGGCACAAAATACTTTAAGAATATACTCAAGTTATATTTGTACTCTTATATGCTAGCTAAGAAAGCAATTACTATACCAAAAAATGTTAAAAAATGAGTAAAGCGATTCCAAATCGTTCTGAGGATTATTCCTTATGGTACAATGAACTGGTTAAAAAAGCCGGTTTAGCAGAAAATTCTCCCGTTCGAGGTTGTATGGTCATCAAACCTTATGGATTTGCCATTTGGGAAAAAATGCAGCAAACGCTGGATAAAATGTTTAAGGACACTGGCCACCAAAACGCCTATTTCCCTTTATTCATTCCTAAATCGTTTTTCAGCAAGGAAGCAAGCCATGTTGAAGGTTTTGCAAAAGAATGCGCAGTGGTTACGCATTATAGATTGAAAAATGACGAAGTAAACGGTGGAGTTATGGTTGATCCGGATGCGAAATTAGAGGAAGAATTAATCGTGCGACCTACTTCAGAAACGGTCATCTGGGATTCTTACAAAAGATGGATTCAGTCATACCGAGACCTTCCTTTACTCATTAATCAATGGGCAAATGTGGTAAGATGGGAAATGAGGACTCGTCTTTTTTTAAGAACGACGGAATTTTTGTGGCAAGAAGGACACACCGCACACGCAACTGAAAAAGAAGCCCAAGAAGAAACAAAGCAAATGCTTGATGTATATGCAGCGTTTGTAGAAAAATACATGGCCTTACCTGTAGTGAAAGGTGTGAAAACGGAAAGCGAAAGATTTGCGGGTGCAGTTGATACATATTGTATTGAAGCTTTGATGCAAGACGGCAAAGCACTCCAAGCAGGTACTTCTCACTTCTTAGGTCAAAATTTTGCGAAAGCTTTTGATGTGAAATTCGCAACAAAAGAAGGAACGGAGGAATACGTATGGGGTACCTCTTGGGGAGTAAGCACACGGTTAATGGGTGCGTTAATCATGGCGCATTCTGATGATGATGGCCTTGTTTTGCCTCCAAACCTTGCGCCAATTCAAGTAGTCATTGTCCCTATATTCAGGAAAGAAGAAGATTTAGAGGCTATTTCAGAAGCTGTTGATCCATTGATCAAATCTCTAAGAGCGAAAAATATCGATATTAAATTTGACAAGAGAGACACGCATAAGCCTGGTTGGAAATTCGCTGAATATGAGCTCAAAGGTGTTCCTGTTCGAATTGCTGTAGGACCCAAGGACTTAGAAAAGGGCACGTTTGAGATCGCTCGAAGAGATACCAAAGAAAAGAGCATTATCCAGCAGTCAGAGGCCGTTGAATACATCACAAACCTACTTGAAGAGATTCAAATAAACATTTATTCAAAAGCATTAAGCTATAAAGAGCAAATGACTTCATCTGTAGATACTTGGGCAGAATTTAAGTCTCAAATAAAAGGAGAAGGTGGATTTGTATATGCGCATTGGGATGGTACTTCTGAAACAGAAGAGAAAATAAAAAACCAAACCAAAGCAACTATCAGATGTATTCCTTTAGATGCTGAACCCGAGGCTGGGAAGTGTATCTTTACAGGAAACCCGTCCACTCAGAGAGTGTTATTTGCAAAAGCTTACTAATGGATATTTTTATTGTCATAGCGTTAATTGCTTTAGGTCTTTCACTCATTGTGATTGAAATAATTTTTGTCCCAGGGACAACTATCGTAGGTATTGCCGGTTTTCTTTTTGGAGGTTATGGTATTTATATATCGTATGAGACATTTGGGCAAAATATAGGAATTGCCACAACAGTGATATCCGTGTCGATAGGTATGGTTATTATCATTTATACCTTAAAAAACCGTGCTTGGGAGCGCTTTTCTCTTAAACAGTCGAGCTCCAGTCGCGTTAATGATGAGAATGAGAATGAATTACAAGTCGGTGAACAGGGACGAACAATCTCTGCTCTAAAACCTTATGGCAAAGCCATTTTCAATGAAAAGATTATAGAAGTAAAATCAAATGATGGATATATCGCAGAAAAGAGCGAAATTCAAATAATAAAAATTGACAATAAACAAATCATCGTAAAAAATAAATAAAAAAAAATGGCAGGAAGTCTTCCCATCATATTCGCAGTACTGGCGGGTATAGTATTATTTTTCGTATTCATTTATTTCGTACCAATCAACCTGTGGATTACCGCGATTTTCTCGGGTGTGCGTGTAGGATTACTTGAGCTCGTTTTCATGCGAATCAGAAAGGTTCCACCTTCAATCATTGTCAATTCATTAATTACTGCTACGAAAGCAGGGTTACTGATCACAGAAGAAGCAACAGCATCTAGCCGAAATCTGAAAACCTCGGATCTCGAAACTCACTATTTAGCTGGTGGTAATGTGCCGCAAGTGATTAAAGCATTGATAAGTGCAGATAAAGCAAATATTGGCCTGTCATTTAGACAAGCAACTGCCATCGATCTTGCTGGTAGAGATGTTTTCGAAGCTGTACAGATTTCTGTAAACCCTAAGGTTCTCAACACTCCGGCTGTAGCTGCTGTAGCTGCTGATGGTATACAATTGATATGTAAAGCAAGAGTTACCATCAGAGCGAACATACAGCAACTAGTCGGTGGTGCAGGTGAAGATACGATTCTAGCTAGAGTAGGTGAAGGTATAGTTACCTCCGTAGGATCAGCAGCCAGCCACAAAGAAGTATTAGAGAATCCAGATAAAATTTCTAAGCTCGTTTTGGCAAGAGGATTAGATGCGGGAACTGCATTTGAAATCTTATCTATTGATATTGCGGATGTGGACGTAGGAGCCAACATTGGTGCTAAACTCCAAACAGACCAAGCGTCAGCTGACTTAAAAGTAGCAGAAGCAAAAGCGGAAGAAAGAAGAGCAATGGCTGTCGCTGAAGAGCAAGAAATGGTGGCTAAAGCACAAGAAGCAAGAGCTAAAGTAATATTGGCAGAAGCAGAAGTTCCAAAAGCCTTAGCAGAAGCATTTAGAAATGGTAATCTTGGAGTAATGGATTATTTTAAATTCCAGAATATCCAAGCTGATACGGATATGAGAGCTTCTATCGCTGGTACAGGAAAGAAATCTTCCTCTACTACTAAAAAGAAAGACTAAGTAGCAACGACTAATAACTTGAAGTCAACCCTATTTAGTTAGGGTTGACTTTTTTTATGATCTCAAGGCTACTAATAAGTTCTCGTTTGATTGCCCAAAACATAGGCGCAATATTTATTTTTATGTCCCCTGATTTTCATTTTTTTACTAAAAAAAAGCCTTGATATTCATCAAGGCTTCCTTTTTCAAATTAGTTTAAATAACCTTACTCAGTCGTTCCCTCTAAGTTAAAAAGGAAAGCATACTCTAAAGCAGTTGTTTTATACCTTTCAAATCTACCAGATGCGCCTCCATGTCCTGCGTCCATATCAGTATCCAAAATCAGTAAGTTCTCATCCGTTTTCATGTCTCGCAGCTTGGCGACCCATTTTGCCGGCTCCCAGTATTGCACCTGAGAATCGAATAAGCCTGTCGTTACAAGCATGTTTGGATAGTTCTGATTTGTCACATTATCATATGGAGAATAAGACATCATGTATTCGTAAGAGTCCAAATTCTTAGGATTTCCCCACTCATCAAATTCATTGGTTGTCAATGGAATGCTTTCGTCCCACATAGTAGAAACTACGTCTACAAATGGTACTGCTGCGATTATTCCATTGTAAAGTTCAGGGTTCATATTTACGATAGCTCCCATCAGTAACCCACCAGCACTGCCACCTTGCGCATATAAGTGGTCTGCGGAAGTATAGTTTTGTTCAATGAGATATTTAGAGCAGTCTACAAAGTCATTAAAAGTATTCTGTTTTTTGAACATTTTCCCCTCTTCGTACCATTCTCTTCCCATTAATTGACCTCCTCTTATATGAGCAATAGCGAATGCAAATCCTCTATCTAACAAACTTAACCGCACAGCACTAAAGCTGGCATCAATAGTTGCGCCATATGAACCATAGCCATATTGCAGGAGCGCACCTTTTCCATTTTTCTCAAATCCCTTTTTGTATACTATGGAGATCGGCACTTTTACCCCATCGCGAGCTGTTGCCCAAACTCGTTCTGTGATGTAATTACCTGGATTATGACCACCTACAACTTCTTGTTGTTTCATCAGCGTCTTCTCCTTCGTATTCATATTATAATCAAATGTGGAATTTGGAGTAGTCATCGACGTATAGCCAAACCGTAGAATATTGGTATTAAACTCTGCATTCGTTGATATATAAGCCTTGTATGCTGACTCTCCAAAGTCAAGAGAATGCTCATCCCCTGATATTTGATCAATAATTCTAAGATTATTAAGCCCTTCAGACCTCTCATCGACAACCATGAAATTATTAAATAACTCAATTCCTTCAAGTAGTACATCACGCCTATGAGCAATCACTTCTTTCCAATTTTCTTTTCCTGTAGCATTCGCAGGAGTTTCCATTAATCGAAAATTAGTAGCGTCCCAGTTCGTGACAATATAGAATTTGTCTTGAATATGGGATATGCTGTATTCATGGGCATTATTATCTCTAGGAATAAATTGCTTGAACTCCCCTGTCGGATTATTTGCATCGAGCACATGATAATCACTCACCAATGTGCTGCTATTCCAGATGATCACATAATCCTCTGACTTTGATTTGTATACACCAATGTAGAATGTTGGATCTTTCTCATGATAAACCATTACATCGTCGGAAGGCTTGGTACTCAGTTTATGTCTAAATATCTTTTCGGATAAAAGAGAAACCTTATTCTTAGTTGTATAGAAGAACGTCTTATTGTCGTTTGCCCAAGCACCTTCTCCAGTAACGTTTTCTATCTCATCGGCAATCATCTCACCTGTCTCTAGGTTTTTGAATCTCATCGTATAGATTCTTCTACTTAAGGTATCTTCTGCAAACGCCAGTATCTTATTGTCGGGACTCACATTGATCTCTCCTACGGAATAGTAATCATGGCCTTCAGCAAGTTCATTTACATCAATAAGAATTTCTTCTTTAGCATCAAGCGTACCTTTTTTGCGGCAATAGATTGGATATTCACCACTTTCCTCAAGCCTGATATAATACCAATAGCCATTAGAAAAATAGGGAACCGATTCATCTACTTGCTTTATCCGACCTACTATTTCGTCATACAATTTTTGTTGTAGACCTTCTGTTTTTGACATTACCGATTTGGTATAGTCATTCTCAGCATTCAAATAATCGACAACTTGTTGCGTTTGATCATCTGGGTTCTCGGTGCTTTTTTGCTCATCTGATAATCTCATCCAGAAATATTGATCAACACGTGTTTTTCCATGTTCTTTTAGGATTAAATCAGCTTTTACTGCAATTGGGGCATCTGGTCTCATGCGATTATTTTCGTTTTTAGTACTCGTGCAAGAACCTATAGCGGATAAGCTTACGAGTACGATTAGTTGGTAAATTATTTTTAATTTGCTCTGAATCGATTCCATTGTAGTAATCTCATAAGAAGAGAATAGTTTTCCTAATTCAATGAAACTGGACATCTTCGATTGGCGTGCTATTTCGATTAAATCAAGAAAAGTACGACACGCTTAAAAAGAATCATAACCATCCTTTGACAAACAAAGGAAATAACAATAAGAGAAAAGGTATTAGTGACTCTATACTGGCAAATAATACTGAAGGTTAAAACCTCCATTCACGGCATTTGGCAAGCTTAGAACAAGGGTGTTAAAGATTAATTATTGTGTCAGAAAAGGCTATGATTTAATTACCTAAAAGGTGTTAACCATAAAATTAGCATCTCAAATAAAATTCGTGCTTACTTTTTGAGTGTAGGAAGTAGCTTTATCTAATTCATACCGACTGCTTTTACTTCAAACTTCACGTCGAGGGGAAAATAAAAAAGCCACTCACGAATGTGAATGGCTTTCTTATTTCTTTCCGTTCTTTATGTCTATTCCGAAATAATCTTTTCAGCAAGAACAGTTACTTTATTATTTAAGACTTCAACGACACCACCATCAACAACGATAGTCTCTTCCTCTCTTCTTTTATCTACCACCTTCACGTAGGTCATATCGCCTTTACCCAAAGTAGAAATCATTGGGGCGTGACTATTTAAAACTTGAAATGAACCGTCGGTACCTGGAAAGGTCGCACTATCCACTTCTCCTTCAAATACTTTTTCGTCTGGTGTTACTATTTCTAAAAACATAGTTTAGGCGTTTACTTCTGCCATCAATTTCTCTCCTTTAACAACTGCATCTTTCATTGTTCCTACAAGGTTGAAAGCTGCTTCTGGAAGGTGATCATACTGTCCATCCATAATGGCGTTGAAATCCTTGATTGTATCTTTGATATCAACAAGTACTCCTTTCAGTCCTGTGAACTGCTCAGCTACATGGAATGGTTGAGATAAAAACCTCTGTACCCTTCTTGCTCTGTGAACAACTTCTTTATCTTCATCAGAAAGCTCATCCATACCTAGAATAGCAATGATATCCTGAAGTTCCTTATATCTCTGTAGCAGTTCCTTTACTCTTTGTGCACAATCATAATGCTCATCTCCAAGCACTTCAGCACTCAATATTCTTGATGTTGAATCCAAAGGATCCACCGCCGGGTAAATACCAAGCTCAGCAATTTTTCTTGAAAGTACAGTTGTGGCATCTAAGTGAGAAAACGTAGTTGCAGGAGCAGGGTCAGTTAAATCATCCGCTGGTACGTATACCGCTTGCACTGAAGTAATTGAACCATTCTTTGTTGAAGTAATTCTTTCTTGCATGGCACCCATTTCTGTGGCCAATGTTGGCTGATAACCTACCGCTGATGGCATACGACCTAATAGGGCAGATACTTCAGAACCCGCTTGTGTAAATCGGAAAATGTTGTCAACGAAGAAAAGGATATCTTTTCCTTGACCAGTTCCATCTCCATCGCGGAAATATTCCGCTATTGTTAATCCTGAAAGCGCCACACGAGCACGTGCCCCAGGAGGCTCATTCATTTGTCCGAAAACAAATGTCGCTTTTGATTCCAATAGATCTTCTTTTGTCACTTTTGACAAATCCCATCCACCTGCTTCCATAGACTCTTTGAAGTTTTCACCGTAGTTCACGATTCCAGCTTCAATCATTTCTCTTAGTAGGTCATTTCCTTCACGTGTTCTTTCACCAACACCGGCGAATACGGAAAGCCCAGCATATGCTTTTGCTATATTATTGATCAATTCCTGAATCAATACCGTTTTACCAACACCCGCACCACCAAACAAACCGATCTTACCACCTTTTGCATAAGGCTCAATCAAGTCAATTACTTTGATCCCAGTAAAAAGCACTTCCGTTGACGTAGAAAGATCTTCGAACTTCGGTGGTAGCCTGTGAATTGGCAATCCTCTTTTACCTTCTGGCTGTGGAATACCATCAATGGCTTGACCAACTACATTAAAAAGTCTTCCTTTAATATCGTCACCAATCGGCATTTGAATTGGCGCACCACTATCGGTTACTTCCATTCCTCTCTGCATACCATCAGTAGCATCCATCGCGATAGTTCTTACCGTCGCTTCTCCTAAGTGCTGCTGCACTTCTAGGACCACTACAGTACCATCAAGCTTGGTTACCTGAATAGCATCCATGATATTTGGAAGACTTGAACCTTCCATATCAAATGCAACGTCCACAACTGGACCAATTACTTGGGTGATTTTACCTTTATTAGCCATTACAACTTTGTTAAATAAGCGTTACTTAAATCGGATGCGAAATTAACTAGAAAATACGAAGAGTAAAAGGAGAATTTCAATTCGTTCTAATCAGCTCTCAAAACGACTCTAAAAGTGGTGCCTTTATTGATCTCTGTTGCCTTTACGAAGATTTTTCCACCATGATAATTCTCGATAATTCGCTTTGCCAGCGTAAGTCCCAACCCCCACCCCCTTTTCTTAGAAGTATATCCCGGTTTGAAAACCTGCTTAACCTTCGACTTATTCATTCCCTTCCCATCATCTTTAATGTCAATAACAATATTCCCTTCGTTATCCTTCAATATTTTAACTTGAATATTTCCCTTTCCTCCCATCGCATCAACGGCATTTTTAATGACATTTTCAATGACCCAAGCGATCAATGCATCATTAATATTTGCTTCTATATCTGGATTAGGAATGGCTTCCAAGGTCATTTTAACTTTCGTGCTGATGCGCTTTTCCAGATAAGTGACTACTTCACTGACGACATCCACCACATTAGCTCTCATCAACTTTGGAACACTTCCTATATTGGAAAATCGCTCTGTAATCATCCCGAGACGATCTACATCTTTTTGTAGCTCATCAAAAATCTCTATTTGATCTGGATAGGTGACTTTAAAATATTCCGTCCAAGCCATCAAAGATGAAAGGGGAGTTCCGAGTTGATGGGCCGTTTCTTTCGCCAGCCCTACCCATACTATATTTTGCTCCGCAACTTTAGAATAATTGAAAATGGCAAAAATGATTAAGCCAAATACGGCCACAATGGATAATTGAATGTAAGGGTAGTATTGTAATTGGGTAAGCAAATAGGAATTTCGGTAATAAATATATTTGTATCCAAACACGTTATTGGATGCATCCAAAAGTGTAACAACTATTGGTTCTCTCTCTTCGCTTATCTTTTCTACTTGATCGAGCAAAAACTGCCGACGAACTTTTGGCTCATTTAGATTATCCGCCTCTGGTAAGTTTTTGAAAAATTCTGGATTCCCATTTTGGTCTGTCAAAATGACCGGGATGGTATTATTTGCCTGTATAACCTCCTCTAGGATCAGCATCAGGTTTACTCCATCATTTTCATTTGCGAGGTAAGCAAGCGTATTGGCGTAGAGATCTACTTGCTTTCTTTCTCGTTCTCTGATTTTCTTGACCAGATTATTACTATAAGTAATAGATGCAATACTAATAACTACAGATGCAGCTAAAATGATCCATTTGAGACTTGATCGCTCAGAGTAAAGAGTAAATCCAGATGTTTCTTTTAATGCAGCCACTCAATAGCTAAAGTAACAGCATTTATATTAAAATTATAAAATCGCTTGATTCACTGATAGCTGATTTGACAAAATGACCTATGTTTGTCTCCTCATCAAAATCATCTTTCCTGTGCATATTGGTTCTTTTATTACCTCCAAACTGTTAATGTTTATCATTCTCTTGTCGTTTTTCAAATCTTTTAGTCAAAAAACATATGAGTACCCAGAGGCTTCAAAAGACAGCATATTTGATGTCTATTTCGGAGACTCCATTTACGACCCTTACCAATGGATGGAAAACCCAGCAGACCCTAGGTTAACTATGTGGCTAGAAAATCAAAAATCTTTGACCAGCAAGCTCGACCGACAACAAATTAGAAGATCAACATTAAGACAGCAGATTGCCAGTATCTATTCCGATTCAAAATCAGAAATGAAAGACAATGTTGCTGTAGAAGACAAATCATATGATGACCTATGGGAGTTTCGATATGACTATCCAAATGATAGTGAAACTAGGAACCTTCAATATCGAAAAAATGACCAAGGAAATTTCCTAACACTGATAGATTCTAAAAAGCTAAAAAAGTATAAAGGGGAAAATGTATTGATCGGCCAACGTTTTTTAAACGAAAATCAAAACCTGATGGCTGTGATGATCATCAGAAATGGTACCGATTGGAGAGAGGTGATGTTTTTTGACCTGATACAAGGCACTCAACTTCAGGATGAGCTGCTACATCTACGTGCTGGTAGTAACATAGTTTGGGATGCATCTGGAATCTATTATGACGCTTATGACGCTCCTAAAGAAGGAAGATCCTTATTAGACAAAGCAAAAGGCCAAACGTTATTTTTTCATAAAATAGGTGATGCCCAATCTAATGATCCCCAACTTTATCAAAATTCAGATACAACAGGGGCCACTAGTTTCAACTTCGGAAAAATAAATGACAAACTTTACCTTAGCCACACTATCCGATCGAGAGGAAAGGAATATGGCGCAGTAGCCTACGCTATACCACAAAATGGACAATCCCTTTACTTTAAGAACTTTCTAACCATCCCAAAACCATCCGAATACACATTTTCACTACGTCAATTTATCGGAGATACTGCATTGCTCTATACTAATTGGAATGCCCCCAATGGCAAAATTTTGATGTGTGACATAAACAAATCAAACGCGCTAATTGAATTTACTCAAGACATTGGGTTACCTCTGAAATCAATAAATCAACTTGGAAAAGACAAAATCGCAAGTATACACCTGCATAACGGACAGAATACTGCTAAGATTTATAGCATAAATGGAAATCTGTTAAAGAGTATAGATTTCCCAGTTGGTAAAAAGGTCACAGGATTTTATGAAAACGACACCACTGCTAAAACAACAAATTTTGGATTAAAATCTTTCTACCATCCTACATTATGGTATAAATTGGATTTAGTTAATTTAACCTTTCAACCAATCAACGAAGTATTTACTCCATACAAGGCTACAGCCTTAGAAACAAAATATGTAAGCTATTACTCAAAAGATAGCACGCTAATTTCAATGTATTTGACAAGCCGAAAAGACATAGAGCTAAATGGTAAAAACCCTACTTTATTATATGGATATGGTGGTTATGGAACGACTATTGAACCTGGATTCAATCAATCTCAAGCGTTGTGGCTACTACATGGAGGCATTTTAGCCATTCCCAATATTCGCGGAGGTGGTGCGGAAGGTGAAGATTGGGGTAAAGCAGGCAGAGGCTTAAAAAAACAGAATGCTATTGATGACTTTATTGGAGCAGCGGATTATTTAATCAAAGAAAAATACACGAATCCCTCCAAAATAGCTTTAAATGGGCGTTCACATGGCGGAATGCTTGTTGGCGCTACAATCACTCAAAGACCCGAGCTATTCAAAGCAGCAATCATTGAAGCAGGTGCGCTCGACATGCTCCGCTTTGGTAATTATACCGCTGGTTTTGCTGAGACCAATATAAAAGAATTTGGAAGTGTAAAGGATAGTCTAGATTTTTTGAACCTAAAAGCGTATTGTCCTCTACACAATATCAAAAAAGATCAACTTTATCCTAGCACATTATTGATGACGGGAACGGACGATGATCGAGTTCCTCCAATGCACTCCTATAAGTTTCTGGCCGAGCTTCAGAAGGTGGCTGATCCTAAAGGGTTATACCATATATTTTTAACAGAAGGTGCAGGTCATGGAGGCGCATTAACGCAAACTGATTTTGAAAATCAACTCTTATATAAATACTATTTCCTTTTTGATCAACTCGAAGTTGTCTTTTGGTAAGCTCAAACCACCAAAAGGCCTTCTTTTTTCAAAGACTTCCATACCTGACTTTTTATAATTGACTTACCAAAATGGGTTTCATATTTCTGCTCGATCAACTGATAGGTAGTACGTGAGTCCACTTCGAATAAACCAAAATGATCGTACCACCATTGCCCCTCTTCCAGTGGCGCACTGATATCAATTTCTTGTAATTTTGACTGAAAGGTCAGCCCTAACATGGCTTGTTTTTTCTTGGTTTTATAAGC
Organism: Cyclobacteriaceae bacterium; assembly: GCA_047635055.1. Classification (GTDB taxonomy): domain Bacteria; phylum Bacteroidota; class Bacteroidia; order Cytophagales; family Cyclobacteriaceae; genus JAVJRN01. The sequence continues at coordinate 22,932 of JBLIIJ010000039.1, forward strand.
CCGCTTTTCTGGTAATTTCCCTGTCCACACAACCAGCTTATTCCCCTTCAAGTTGTCCGACCCACCTTGTGCTAAAGCAATCTCTATAGCAAACGAATTGACCGAAGTTTGAGGCACCTTAAAATCAAACCACTCTTGCAAGTCGTCATCGAAGCATACTCCGTGCATATAGTTAAACAATGCTTTCCTCAGACCTTCACTATAGAGCTCGTGTTCTGCGCCTTCTGGATCTTCATGAACTAAATCATTATTGGCAAATGTCCCCAAAATAGGCCCTACTCTTTTGACCCCAAAATCTTCTGGATTTAATCCAACAGGACTATGTGCAGTCATAGCAAATTGATGCCAAAAACCTGACTGGATCACTCCATGATAAAAGAGCTGCCGCACCATCTCCAAGGAGTCAATGGTTTCTTGTGCTGTTTGCGTTGGAAAGCCATACATAAGGTACGCATGAACCATAATTCCGGCATTCGTAAAATTTCTAGAAACTCTCGCGACCTGTGCAACGGAAACGCCTTTCTTCATTTTTTCCAACAAGCGATCTGAAGCTACTTCCAAACCTCCCGAAACAGCAATACAGCCTGAAAGCTTTAACAAAACGCATAAGTCGACCGTAAACCTTTCTTCAAAGCGGATATTTGTCCACCAAGTCACCGTCAACTTTCGTCTTAAAATTTCCAATGCCATTTCGCGCATCAATGCGGGAGGAGCAGCTTCATCCACAAAATGAAAACCCGTTTCTCCGGTTTGAGCGATCAGCTCTTCCATCCTATCGCACAACATTTGTGCACTTACAGGTTGATAGTTGCGAATATAATCGAGCGAAATATCGCAGAACGAGCATTTTTTCCAATAGCATCCATGCGCCATGGTCAGCTTATTCCATCGGCCATCACTCCACAATCGATGCATAGGGTTGGCCACTTCGATAACAGACAAATACTCTCTCAGTTGTAAATCCCCATAACTTGGTGTGCCTGCAGCACTGTAAGACACATCAGGTTCGACAGCCCCATTAGCATATTCTACTTTGCCTTCCTTTAATATAAAGGTCCTTTTTAATTGATCGATAGCTCTTTTTCCATCGATATATTCTAAAATACACATGAGCGGCTGCTCGCCATCATCCAATGGGATAAAGTCAATAAAATCAAAAACACGAGCATCGCTCAACGAGCGTAATTCCGTATTCGGATAACCACCACCCATGATGATCTTGATCTCCGGATACTTCGATTTTAAATACTGTCCTATCCTTAATGCACTAAACAAGTTTCCTGGAAATGGCACGGACAATCCGACAACTTTAGGTTGGTGTTTTTCAACTAAATCAGCCACCAACTGAGTAGTCATTTTATCAATCAAACTGAGTGATTGAGACAAGTGATGTGCCAGCTCATCAAAACTTGTAGCAGACATACCCAAACGCTCAGCATATCTGGAAAATCCAAAATGAGGATCTACAATTTCTTTTATATAGTCCCCAATATCCTCCAGATATAAGGTAGATAAATAGCGCGCTTTGTCTTGAATACCCATAGTACCAAATGCCCAATCCATATCATCAAGTTGCGCAAATCTGGAAGCTCGTGGCAACATTTCTTCCTCGGCTATTTGGTAAGCCAGTGTAGGATTTTTGTTTTGCAAAAATCTAATAACAGACGTAATTGTTGCTAAATAATCTTCTCTAAGCGCAAAAATACGACGTGCGTTATCGGAACACTTTTCTTGATGCAAAGCAAAAACGTCCTTAAGTCCATCCTTGGAAAAAAGCTTAAGAATTACTTCAATGCCTAAGTCAGCTTGAAATGAACTCACACCTATCTTATCCAAAAAACCTTTGATATAGGCGGTGGCTGGGTAAGGCGTATTGAGTTGGGTAAAAGGTGGCGTGATTAATAGTATCTCAGGAGACATGCTACAAAAGTAGTACGCCCAGAATTGAATACATCATAGATCAGCTGAAGTCCTCAGTACTTATGCTTTTTTAATCCCACTTTGTGCATGGTATTCCCCGATGCTTGCCTCAAGTAAAAAGTAATTATCCGCCTTCCTACTTCGCGAGCATCCTCCGAGGTTCTTTATTCAAAAGGAAAGAAATATTAATTTATTACAGACATCTAAAACTAATTATTTGGAAACGCTGTTGACAATTTGATCAATAAAAAAAAGCTATTATGCCAACACTAAGATTAGGAGATACAGCACCAGATTTCAGTGCTAAAACAACAGAAGGAGAAATAAATTTCCATGAATGGCTCGGAGACAGTTGGGGAGTACTCTTTTCGCATCCTGCGGACTACACACCTGTATGCACGACTGAACTCGGCGCTGCATCACGAATCAAAGGCGATTTTGACAAGCGAAATGTAAAAGTCATCGCACTCAGTGTCGATGGGTTAGAATCACACATGGGTTGGATCAAAGACATCAATGAAACCCAAAACACAGAAATGAACTTTCCTATTATCGCAGATGAGGATAGAAAAGTCGCTGAACTGTATGATATGATACACCCTAATGCCGACGATAAGTTGACCGTAAGGTCTGTATTTATTATTTCGCCAGACAAAAAAGTGAAATTAATGATCATTTATCCTGCATCTACAGGTAGGAATTTTCATGAGTTGCTCCGTGTCATTGACTCATTACAGCTGACAGCTTATCATAAAGTCGCCACACCAGCCAATTGGGAAAATGGAGATGATACAGTCATAGTGCCTGCCGTGAAAGACGAAGAAATCCCTTCACTATTTCCGAAAGGCCACAAAAAAATCAAACCTTATTTGAGAACTACACCTCAACCAAACTTGTAGCGCTTATTTATAACCATAAAACCAAAGCATGACTCATTTATGAGTCATGCTTTTTTTATGTCTTCTCCAGCTTCCTAGCAGCCAAGGTCATTGCCAAATACTATTCTTAACTGATCACAAACCGCTCGATCTCCCGTCAGAATTATTCTCATGAAATGGGTATTTTAAAATAAAAGCAAACACTAATAAGTCAAACCCCGCGATTTCCAGTGGCGAGGAGTAAATGGGATACCACCAAAACTTGTGTTCCTATTAAATCAACATCATCCTTGTGTTTTATTAAAGCAGTCTAATAGCCTCCTATTCGAATTTCTTATAAAAACAATAAACCCGCAACAAGTCCGAAAGGATTGAAATAGATAAAATATCAATAAGCTAAAGCAATCATCGAGAAATAAAGCCAACAACTCCGACTCGCTCCGCAGAATGCATTGACTCAAACAATAATGTCGCCTAAAGTACATCTGGATAATTCTATACTTGGCCTTGCGCAAATAAAAATTTAAGTTACCGTGGGAAGGAGCTCATAGGTATTCATGACTCGCCTATAGACAACACTATTTCGTTCCATTTTTTTAAATACCCATTAAAATTACCAAAGCTTAACCATGAATAAAGACCTAATACAACTCATCGAATACAGCAAACTAGAAGATAGAAAGCCAACTTCTGCGCTCGTAGAAAACACAGATTTGGTTTTGATAAAGTTCGACGACAAGGTATCTGTCCTTTATGGCAGATGTCAACATAGAGGCGCTTTAATGTCAGACGGGACAGTCGTTGGAAATGACATAGTTTGTGGTTTACACAACTGGGACTATCGTCTCGACACTGGCATTAGTGCTTATAACAATTCTGAAAAGCTTCACAAATTCACAGAGACCATTGTTGATGGGTTTGTTTGCATCTCTAAATCGGAAGTATTAGCGTTTGAATTAAGTAACCCTCAGCCCTTTCAAAGAGAAGAATATCAAGGAATGTATGCTGATACTCATCCTGAAGCTACCGAGCCATATACTCGCCAAATAGGTGAGCTCGCCAAAAATGGATTAAAAAAACTAGGTCATCATGGCTCTACCGAAGCAATGGGCGTTGACAGAGACACCCTTCCAAAATGGGAAAACATACAATTCCTTCCAGCTCAATTGTGGAAAAAGCCATTGCTTGATGATCATGCTGTCGCTACAAAAGTGATCATTGGCCCTAATGCGAAAAAGCCTTTAGAACTAGAAATTCCATTATTTGTATCCGACATGAGCTTCGGGGCATTGAGCCGAGAAGCTAAAATTGCTTTGTCGAAAGGTGCCCAAAAAGCAGGAACTGGGATTTGCTCAGGTGAAGGAGGCATGCTGCCAGAGGAGCAAGCCAGTAATTCCAGATATTTATATGAACTCGCCTCTGCTCAATTTGGCTTTTCCTGGGACAAGTTAGAAAAAGTGCAGGCGTTCCATTTCAAAGGAGGCCAAGGAGCCAAAACTGGAACCGGAGGTCACTTACCAGGCAATAAGGTACAAGGGGAAATTGCAAAAGTGAGAGGATTAGAACCCGGACAAGCTGCGATTAGTCCAGCAACTTTTCCAGAATTCAAAAGCATCCAAGACTTTAAAGATTTTGCAAGTAAAGTAAGGGAAGTCACGGGTGGAATACCTGTTGGCTATAAATTGGCTGCCAGCCATATAGAAAAAGACATTGCATTCGCGCTAGAGGCCGGTGCAGATTATATCATCCTTGATGGTCGTGGTGGTGGCACGGGCGCAGCTCCAACCATACTTCGAAACAACATTAATGTACCTACTATTCCAGCATTGGCTAGAGCGCGTAAGTTCATGGACGATCAGGGGGTGAAAGACGTTTCATTGATTGTAACAGGCGGACTGAGAATTGCCGAAGACTTTGCTAAAGCACTCATGCTTGGTGCGGATGCGATAGCTGTATCTAACTCAGCACTTCAGGCCATAGGTTGCTTAGGCATGCGAGCCTGTCATACTAACAATTGTCCCGTCGGCATTGCAACCCAAAAAGAAGACCTCAGATCAAGGTTGATTATAGAAAATTCTGCGGAACAACTGAATAACTTTTTTCAAGCGAGCAATGATTTAATTAAAGTAATCGCTCGGTCATGTGGCTATGATGATATCTCCAAATTCAATAAAGAAGACCTAAGCACTTTTAATTGGGATCTTCATAACCTGACTGGCATAAACTATGCTGGTTTTCGGAATAATGTTTGAGGTTTTTACACTTATAGTCGCAGTTTCGGCGCTACTCTCGTATGCGAACCATAAGTTTCTCAAACTGCCACCAACCATCGGCGTATTAATATTGAGTATTGGAGTCTCTTTTATATTAGGGAGTCTACAGTTCATCAATATTGAATGGTTTCATCAGGCTTGTGCGGTGGTCACTACGCTGGATTTTCGTTCGATACTTTTTGACTTTTTGTTGAGCTTCCTACTTTTTGCTGGTGCTATTCATGTCAACCTCAAAAGCCTACTCAATGAACGCACGCCTGTCATTATACTCGCTACGCTCGGTGTATTAATATCTACAGCCATTACAGGGACGATCATATTTCTCACTGCCAGTTCCCTAGGATTGAGCCTTACCTTGTTGCAATCATTGATTTTCGGCTCCCTTATAGCCCCCACGGATCCAGTGGCTGTTTTAAGTCTACTTCAAAAAGCCAACGTCAAGAAAAAACTGGAGATTAAAATCATTGGTGAATCTCTTTTTAATGACGGTGTAGGCATTGTCGTGTTCCTCTCACTACTGGCTATTGCTGGAGGAATGAGCCATACCGAAGGTCCGGTTTCGGCCAGCTCTATTGCCGAATCTTTTCTAGTAGAAGCTGGCGGAGGAATTGTTCTGGGTCTATTGCTTGGTTGGTTAGGGATTTTCTTCCTGAAATCTATCAAAGACCAACCGGTGATAGAAGTCCACATCACCCTTGGTATTGTCATGGCTGGCTACTCATTAGCCTCCTTAATTGGTGTTTCAGGCGCACTCGCTATGGTCATTGCCGGAATCATGATTGGCAATAGACTTGCAAAACCAGATATGCCGAAAGCATTAAAGGATAACCTCAATACCTTTTGGAAGATATTAGATGAAGTCTTCAACGCCGTACTCTTTGTCCTTATTGGATTGGAAATTCTTGTACTAGGATTTGAACTCGAATATTTATTGCTCAGCTTAATCGCAATCCCTACGGTCTTGTTTTCGCGTTATATTTCTGTCTTCATTAGCAATCTGTGGATCAACAAGAACCATAAGTCCTCAACGAAAGAGTTGGCTGTACTTACTTGGGCGGGCTTAAGAGGCGGTATTTCCATCGCACTCGCGTTGACATTGAACGATGATCTTAACCGAGAACCGATTTTATACATCACCTATTCGGTGGTTCTGTTTTCCATTATTATCCAAGGGCTCTCGATAGAAAAGCTGGTAAAAAAACTCAACCTATAAAGGGATCCGTATGTATATAAAACCTCCATTAACGATACATTTTCCCCACTCTTTAAGGGTTTGTCGAAGCGTGATTTATCCTAGCTATATGAGTATCCATTCCGGTAATCACAGAATAAAAAACACATTAATCGCTTAACTAAATATTATGAAAAAAACTGTTTGGCACAAAGTTTTAGATGATAAGTCAGGACTTCCCGAAGGAAGAGTAATGACGGTAACCGCAGGTCATAAAGGTATCTGCCTCACGCATTTTGAAGGCAAATTCTCCGCCCTTGACAACCAATGTCCACACCAAAAAGGCCCACTTGGTGAAGGATCGATAGAAGATGGCGTCTTAAGATGCCCATGGCACGGTTGGGATTTTCACCCATGTACAGGCAAAGCTCCCGGCTTTGATGATGGTGGCGTTCCTGTTTATCAATTAAAGGAAGAAGGTGACGCCATTTTCGTTGGCTTGGAAGAGGAGGAAGAGCATATTGATACAATCTCCGATGTGATGGTTGAAACCATGGTGAACTGGGGAGTGACAAAGGTTTTTGGAATGGTCGGCCATTCTAATTTAGGTTTTGCCGATGCGATGAGAAGGCAAGAAGAAAAAGGCAATCTTAATTTTTTCGGAATACGGCATGAAGGCGCAGCTTCATTCGCATGCTCCGCTTATGGCAAACTCACAGGAAAGCCAGCAGCGTGTTTTACCATCGCTGGTCCAGGCGCAACCAATCTTTACACTGGACTTTGGGATGCGAAAGTGGATAGAGCACCAATACTCGCGCTTACTGGTCAAGTAGCTACACAAGTCGTAGGCACTGGCAACTTTCAAGAAGTAGACTTGGTAAGAGCTTTTGACACAGTGGCAGAGTTTAACCAGAGAGTACATGCAAATTCCAAGCATGCCGAATTGATGGGATTAGCTGTAAAACATGCAATTCTCAAACGAGATGTGTCTCATTTGACATTCCCTGATGAAGTGCAAGAAACTCCTGCTCCAGCGTCTTCAAAACCATCGACACCCGAAGGAAGAATGGCCTTACAGCAGATTGTTCCTCCAAAGGAAGCCGTTAACTCAGCCATAGCTCTATTGAAAAAAGCTAAGAGACCCGTAATAATCGTAGGTCATGGAGCAAAATTTCACATGAAAGAAATTATTGCTTTCGCTGAAAGCTGCCATGCGCCCGTTTTGACAACCTTCAAAGGGAAAGGATTGATTGGGGATAACCATCCATTGGGCTGTGGTGTTCTTGGTCGAAGTGGAACACCGATAGCTTCTTGGTTCATGAATGAAGCGGATACATTATTGGTATTGGGTGCTTCATTTTCCAACCACACAGGCATCACGGATCATATCCCAACAATACAAGTTGATTTTGATTCGCTTGCATTGAGCAAATTTCACAAGGTAGATGTCCCACTTTGGGGAGAAATATCTGCGACCATGGAGGTACTCACCAAAGAACTGACTGGTCAAATGATCTCCATCGATCAAAGAGAGGAAATTGCGCAACGATGGCGGATTTGGAAAGAGGAAAAGGCTAAAAGACTAAAGGAAGACAATGGAAATGGCGTCAGCTCTGTAGCAATATTTGAAGCTATGAACCAACTAGCGCCAAAAGATGCTGTCATGTGCGTCGATGTAGGAAATAATGCCTATTCTTTTGGCCGTTATTTTGAAACCGAAAAACATGATTTTCTCATGTCAGGCTACCTTGGCTCTATTGGCTTTGCATTACCAGCCTCCATGGGTGCATATGCTGCGGTAGGTAATTCAAGATCCATTATTGCTGTTGCCGGAGATGGCGGATTCTGCCAATACCTAGCCGAAATAACCACTTTAGTCAAATACCAAATGCCTGTAAAAATCATATTAATTAACAACGGAGAATTAGGGAAAATCTCCAAAGAGCAACGTGCAGGTGAGTTTGATGTGTGGAAAACGAGCTTAAGCAATCCCAACTTTTCTGAATATGTAACTAGCTGTGGGGCTTGGTCAAAAAGAGTGAATCACAAAGATGAACTTAATGAAAAGATGAAGGAACTCTTCGCGCAGGAAGGCCCAGCACTGCTAGAAGTTATGGCTGATGTGAACTTGATATAATGAGACCCATTTCGCTTATACTACTGCTGTTTTTTACCATGGCTTCCGCTACACTTCAGGCTCAATCCTGGAGTGTCGGCATTGCTGGGATTTATGGTGACGATATCAAAAATGGTGGGCTTCATGTTCGTGGATATTATAATGTCAAAGGTGATCGAATTTGTTTTGGCCCAGAATTTTCACGTTTCATTAAAACTACCGAAACACACAATGGGGAAACCTTCGAGCGACAGCTGAATGAAGTCAATTTGAATTTGCATTATGTCTTCGAATTGAATCACCACTGGGGCTTATACCCATTAACAGGGTTAAATATTAGCTCCGAAAATGAAGTCGAAACGACCACTAAAAAAGAACATTCACTAACCAAAGTGGGTGCCAACCTGGGATTAGGAGTACATAGAGCAATTGGTCAATGGATTCTTTTCGGAGAGTACGACCACCTATTTAGTACATTAAGTCAAAATTCCATTTTGCTTGGTGCATTTTTTACATTTGGAAAGAAAACAGAAACAACAAACACACATGAGTAAGTGGAAAAAAATTAATGGCGTAGATATGGACGATTTGCGGAGTGCCAGAAAATCATTACATATAGTAGTGCAATTAGTAAGTCTACTTCCACGCAACCTACTCCCTCACGATCCCACGGATGGTACAGCCAGTCTGGAATGGAATAAGTCGAATAAGTCACTTGAATCAATAAACGTCTCAAATGAAGTGGGACTGCCCGTACGCGTTGGGCTTTCGTTTAAAAAATTCGAACTCTACATAGGTAGTTCTGGAGGAATAATAGCAGCGTTAGAAATGCGCGGTAAAACAGCGTTAGAAGCATTTGAATGGCTCAAAACCGAACTAGGGAAACTTGATTTTAACTCAGATAAATTAACGTTGAATTTACCCTACGAGTTGGCTGAGTTCGATACCTCTAAAACATTAGAAATCAAGACGAAAAGTAATAAAGAGTATACTAGGTTGTACGGTAACACTTTTCGCGTTTTGAAAAAACTAATCCCTTCTTGGGAAAATGCTTTTGAGATAAGATGCTGGCCACATCATTTCGATTTAGCCACAATTATCCCACTTGAAACTGACGCGGAAGGAGAAAGCACTAAAAGCATTGGTATTGGCTTATCGCCAGGAGATGAGACAATAGATGAACCTTATCTCTACATTAATGTGTGGCCGCAATTAGAGTGGGAATTATTAAATAAGCACCCTCTGCCAAGTGGACATTGGAATAAAACAAGTTGGTCAGGTGCGATATTCACTTACACAGAGCTCATTGCAATGCCTGATCAAGGAAAGAGTTTTGAAAGATTCATTAAAACTGCAATCTCTGCTATTGAGAACGAGCTAAAATAACACCCTTATGAGACTGATGAAGTATTGGTTTTTGGAAGATTCCTTCAATATGATGAAGCGAATAGGCATGAGAGATATGATGAACCTTTGTGAATTGCTTACCATGAAAACCTTTAAGAAAGGTGCAGAAATTCACGAACAATTCGATGATGATCATTTAATCTATTTCATAAAGAAAGGACATATAAAAATTGGTGTGAAGGAAAATGACAAATTCATCATAAAATATGCCCTAGGTAAAGGGCATATTTTTGGTGAATCCAAAATTACTTCTGGTGAAGAATCCGTTCCATACTCAGCGATAGCTATGTCGGATGCTGTCATCTGTTTCATTGAAATTTCACGAATGGAACAGATGATGGAGATGTATCCTAAGCTGCATAATTCTATCCTTAAAATCGCTGGACTCAAATTCAAGAAAATAGAGCGGCGACTTGATGATATCCTCTTCAAAGACGCTGAGACTAGAATTAAAGATTTCATTTTTGATTTCGTCAAAGAGAATGGAGAAGAACAAAAAGGGTATATCCATGCTAAAAACATATTCTCACATCGTGAAATTGCCACCTTAACTTCCACCAGTAGACAGACCGTCAACAATGTTGTCAGTAAACTTCGTAAAAGCGGAGAAATAGATTACAGCAAAAAGTCAATTAAGACCTTGACAGTGTGAAAATTATATTTTTCCCCTTTTGGCATTGTCCATATCTCCATCCC